>JAJFHW010000001.1 GCA_021775385.1 Hyphomicrobiales bacterium
AGCACAACAAAAACAGCCGACAAAAAAATTTGCGGTGAGTAAAAAAAACAAAAAGCTGGAGTGTAAAGATGAATAGACATTTTCTAATGACAATAGTGCTTGTTGGTGCGTTTGTATTGCCAGCGAATGCAAATGCTAAAAAACAGCAAGATGGCAGTTATAAACCAAAAAACGCTATTGAAAAGGCTGAGAAAAATAAAGCCGGCAAGAAGAACAAAACAAACAAAGCCGTAGCAAAGAAAAACAAGCCTAAAAAACCTAAGGTTGCTAATAAAGGGTATCGCCCACCAGCACCACAAGTGCATCAAAGAAAGAAAAAGAAAAACGCTAAAATAAAAAAGTTTTTCAAAAAAACTTTAAAATTACTTGCCGAAGATGCTTATAGACCAAATCATTACGCAAAACCAAGAAGACAAAACGGATATGATGATAGACCGCATGGCTATAGAAACAATAACAAGAACTATGGATATTCAAATAACCATTGTATCCCAAAACACAGAGTGTTTCGTCGCCTGAAGAAAAATGGATGGAGACGTATTGAGATGATTAATCAAAGTCCAAACCGTGCAAGGTTATTTGCTTCAAACCGTTATAATGAAAGATATAAATTAGTGGTCCATAAGTGTTCTGGTAGACTGATCAAAAGAATACCACTTGATTATTAAGTTAAAACTCAAATCCAATATAGAGAACCGCCTTATGAAAATAGGGCGGGTTTTTTATGTAAGCCATGGTCTCAAAAAATGATCGTAACGGTGCTGAAAAAAGACCCCAATGATACGTCTATCAGCAATCATGACAAAAGATGAATGTAGGCTGAATGCACCACTCCAGTTTGGTTCAGCTAAGCTATGTAATTATAAAGTTAGGAACAATGAACTCAGTAGACCTGATGTTTTTTTAAAGGTAGGAGCAAAAAGATGAACAAACTTTCAATTATCGCAGTGACCACTCTTATATGCTCGGTATTTGGTGGGGCAATCGCTCAAGCTGCAGATCTTGAATATTACGAAACAAAAGACAGGTCTTATATCGACCAAACATTGGATGACTTTGAAAGAAGAACAGGTCAACGTCCATCATATAATGACGATGAAGGAAAACATAACTTTAACGATCGTCAAAACTATAAAGATCAAGAGTACAAAACTGAAAGATTTAGGCACAATGGTTATAATAATAAAAAACGTTGGCAGCGTGATTGCTTACCAAAGCGCAAAATTCGTCGTGTATTAATCAAACGTGGTTGGCATGATTTTCACATAATAAAAGAACGCCCAAGACGTATAAAATTACTAGCAACAAATTATAATGGCAGACGTTTTAAGTTGGTTTTAAATGCTTGTACAGGTGACATAATTCGCCGAATGCCAATGAGAAAATATTGGGGCTGGAACTAAAATCAGCTGAAATAAATTTAAATAAAAAACAGTTTTAAGAATATCTTTCGGTCAGTTACTACAGCCCCCCATATCCCAAACTCTGGCTGAAAGATAGAAGACCAGCCTCTTTCTTTAAGGGGCTGGTTTTTTATGGTGAACAAGAGGCTATAAAACGGGCTAAATTCAAGTTTAAGCTTCAAAGCTGCACTAATATTTAGCTATACTGAATTCAACAATATAAAGTGTAGTGAAATGTATTGTGATGCGATTTGCACATCTATAAAGCGCTTTCTAACTAAAAGGCAAAGCCCGTGGAACTTGTCAGTCTATATAAAAACCCAATCCCAGAAGGGGCTCATTCCGGCAAAGTCCAGGTAGATGAACGGGTATATCTTAGATATGCACGCTGGGCACCCACCACGCATTATGTGCGTGGAACAGTTGTGCTTGTCCAGGGGCGTTCAGAATATATTGAAAAATATTTTGAAACGGTGAGTGATTTAAGAAGAAGAGGCTTTTGGGTCGCCACGTTTGATTGGCGTGGCCAGGGTGGGTCTAGCCGTGATCTAAATAACCCTAATAAAGGTCATATTTGGGATTTTGGACAATATGATAATGACTTAAAACATTTCATGTCTGAAGTTGTGCTGCCAGATTGCCCAAAGCCATATTACGCTCTTGGTCATTCGATGGGAGGGCATAACCTTTTACGTAACGCCGGCATGGGGCTTTGCCAGTTTGAAAGAATTGTTCTCTCCGCACCAATGCTGCGTCTTTCAAGAGAAATAACAGGGCTCCCACATGAAGTAGTTAGCGTAGCCGCAACACTAGCTGGGTGGTGTGGTCTTGGAGAGTCTTATGTTCTTCATGGGCAAGATGAAAATATGAACCTAAGAGGGTTTAGGAAAAACAAACTAACAAGAGATAAAGAACGGTTCCAAAGAAACAAAGAAATTTTAGAATCCGCACCTGAATTATCAATAGGGTCTCCTACCTACGCATGGTTATTAGCAGCGCTGCGATCAACAAGTATGGTCATGCAGCCATCATTCACCCAAAACATAAAAATTTCAATTTTACTCGTTGGCGCTGGCTCAGACAGAATTGTATCAAACTTTGCAACAAGAGAGTTCGCTGAACGTATGAAAAATGGCAGTAATGTCATCATACCAAACTCTCGGCATGAGATCTTGCAAGAAGTCGACAGCGTTCGAGATCAGTTCTGGGCCGGCTTTGACGCGTTTATACCAGGAGAAGATCAAGCCGTTTCAAGCTTAAAAAGAACAGCCTAAGAAGAAGTGATTTTAAGTCGAGCTCTTGTTTAATAGAGAAAGAGCTTCCTCGTGTAAATGTTGCGAACCAGCAGCTATAATCTGACCGCCATTGACAGCACTATCACCAGACCAAGTTGTAATCACACCACCAGCTCCCTCAATTAACGGAATGAGCGGCGCTATATCATAAGTCGCTAAGCCAGATTCAACGATCAAGTCAACATGTCCCATTGCCATCAAACAATAGTTATAACAATCTCCACCATAGCGCGTCATCCGGCAGTGAGTGCGTAGCTCATCAAACTTTACACGGTCAGTATCTGTAGCAAATAAATCTGGACAGGTGGTGGTGATAACGGCCTCTGAGATGTTTTGGCAATCACGGGTTTTGAGGACATGATCTGAGCCACCCCAGCGGGCAAATGCGCCATTAGGTGAGGCCCAAAAACGCTCACCAGTAAAAGGCTGGTTCATCATGCCAATAAGAGGGCGGTCTTGTATATTCAACCCAATTAAAGTGCCCCATAAAGGGCTGCCAAGTACAAAGGCGCGTGTGCCATCAATCGGATCAATGATCCAACAGTGGTCATCATCCTTGATATCTTGTCCAAATTCTTCACCAATAATGGAATGATTAGGCCATTTTTCAGCTAAAAAGGAGCGAATCACTTGTTCAGATTTACGGTCAGCATCTGTGACAGGGTCAAATATTCCCTTGCCATCCTTGTGCAAAACTGAAATCTCACGGCGAAAAAATGGTAAAATTTCACTTGCTGACAAATCAGCCATCTCATGAGCAGAGGCTAGGAAAAGTTCGATGTTGTTAATGGAGTTGTCAGTCATGGCCTCACCATTCATTTGGCCTAAGCCATTCATTGTCTTGCAAATACCTTATTCTATAAAGAAAGAGCAAGTTCAAAATTTAAATTTATAGATCACAAAAGATAAGCGATATATTGGCAACATGACGCGTGGCAAAAAAGGCACAAATGATTTTATCCCTGTTTTGTCATCTTGTAACCCAGAATCTCCACTGACAGATTGAAAGGGTTGCTGATATCCAGCCATGCCCATATGTGGGCGTTTCCTCCCGTTTTACGTGGGCC
>JAJFHW010000002.1 GCA_021775385.1 Hyphomicrobiales bacterium
AAATTGCTGGATTGATTGCTCGCCGTATTCTTTGTTTTGTTAAAGAAGGTGATGGAATTGGTGTTGGCGAGCGTTATGGCCTTATTCGCTTTGGTAGCCGTGTTGATGTATATTTACCAAAGGGGAAAACTGCTCTTGTTGCTGTTGGACAAAAAGCAATTGGCGGCGAGACTATTTTTGCTGACCTGACATCTTCAGAGGGTGAGCGGGAAGCACGGACACACTAGGGTGTTTTTTATTAGATGAAAACTGTGAAGGGTTCATATGGTTTTGGATAAGAACAGCAACGATAAAGAGAACGCACCTTTGACGAAGGACGCTGAGAAACCGAAGCGTCGCTTTCTTTTGCGCAATCGTGAGCGCCGGGTGCCACTTGTTGCTCTTATTCCAAACGTGATTACTTTGATGGGGCTTTCTGCGGGGCTTACATCTATTCGAATGGGAATGGATGGACGCATTGAGTTGGCGATCGGTTTGATTGTTTTAGCGGCTTTCCTTGATGGGTTAGATGGGCGGGTTGCTCGCTTGCTTAAAGCTTCATCTAAGTTTGGAGCGGAGCTGGATTCTTTAGCTGATTTTGTTAATTTTGGTGTGGCGCCCGCTCTTTTGTTGTTCACTTGGGGATTAAATGATTTTAAAAGCCTTGGGTGGATTGCAGCGCTTGCATTTGCTATTTCAGCGGCTTTGCGATTGGCTCGTTTTAACGTTTCTAATAATGATAAAACTCAACCTAAATGGAAACTCCGATATTTTGAGGGTATTCCTGCGCCTGCAGGGGCGATGCTTGTGATGTTGCCGCTTTATCTTGATTTAGGAAGTGTTGAGTTATTTAAAAGTTTGCCGCAAGTCACAGCGTTTTTCATGCTTGTGATGGCTGGGTTGATGGTTTCTCATTTACCTACCTTTTCAGGTAAGTTACTTGGTCATCGCATTCAGATGAGTTATGCAATGCCGATAACAGTTGTTGGTGTTTTGTTTGCTGCGATTTTATTTACCTATCCTTGGGGCACTTTAAGTTTTATTTGTTTTGCATATTTGGCTCTCTTGCCCTTAGGCTTTTTTGCTTATCGTAAGGATTTAGCTAAATATGGTGAGCATGGTGAATTTGATACACTGGATGATGAAGATGATAGTGACACACCAGTTGGTCCGGTTCATTGAACCTAAAAGGCTTTTGTAAAAATAGCTGAGTAGGCTTTAGTCTTTGAAATAATTGTCTAAATTATTGTTTGATATAAACTATGCTATTGGTTTTATACGTCGTCATTAGTCTTGTGTTAAATCCACTCTCTTTTATTTTTTTCAAAAAATATTCTTTTTTTCTTGAAATCCATTTGGGATGGGTATACGTATGCGACCCACTGTTTGGATAATTCAAACAGTTTCTCACCTTTTTAAGGAGTAAGGTTATGTCTTATAATTTTCACCTGCTCTCTCGGGCAGCACAACTGAGCTAAGCCGCGTCATTACGGTGGTGCCAGATATTTAAAGCTTCATGCAATTTCTTTTTTGATTTTGTACATGATTAGCTTTGTTGTCTTTCATCTAATATTAGATTTAAAAGGTGATCCCTTATGGGCATTTCCCACGTAGATGGCGTGCGCGCTCCAGACTTTCTTGATGAAAGCCATGGATGTGATGTTGCGTCTTTGAATAATTTTTATTCTGCACAGTCCTGGATTGAGGAAAGTGCGATACAGCAATTGGCTGAACTTACTCGAAAAAAGGGTGTTCATCAGATTGCTTCATTTCCGGATTTGCATCCTGGAAAATTTGGCCCTGTTGGCGTTTCAATTTTAGCTGACCGTGTTTACCCGCATTTGATTGGAAATGATATTGGCTGCGGTATGAGCTTGTTTGCACTTGATGTTGAGGTGCGTAAATTAAAACTAGATAAGTGTGCGCAAAAATTCCGTCAGTTGGAGGGGCCATTTTTTAAGGATGATAATGTTAGCTCTCCTTTCAATGAGGATTTATCCTCACGACTTGATCGATATGGTCTTTTAGAATTGACTGAAACTGAAAATCTATTTCTACAAAGTTTAGGCACTATTGGAGGGGGTAATCATTTTTGTGAACTTCAAGCGATTGGCGATGTGTTTGATGAGGCTGTGTTTGACGAGTTAAAGTTAAATAAGAATTCTGCGCTTTTGTTTGTACATTCTGGTTCTCGTGGATTTGGCATGTCTGTTTTTCAAACGGTGCAAGATTGTTTTGAGGAAGGGTTGCTAGATAATAGTTTGGAGTTAGACAATTATCTCAATTTACATGATGCTGCAGTTCGCTGGGCTTCTTTAAACCGTCAGATAATAGCTGAGCGTGCTGCGCATGCTTTACGGGCTGAACTTAAGTTGCTTGTTGATTGTCCGCATAATTTGGTAGAGCGGTATGATGATGGTTTTATACATCGCAAAGGTGCTGCAAAAGCAGATTTGCCTGTAGTGCCATTAGCTGGTTCACGAGATGCGTTGAGCTTTTTAGTTAAACCTTCAGGTGATATTGATCAAAAAAAACGATCTCTTTTTTCTTTGGCTCATGGGTCAGGGAGAAAGTTTGACCGAAAATCAATGAAAGGACGTGTTGGTACAAATAAGTCTGATCTTAATAAATTACAGCGGACGTCTTTTGGTGGCCAAGTTATCTGTGAAGATAAACAGCTTTTGGTTGAAGAGGCGCCAATGGCTTATAAAAACTCTAAAACCGTTTTATCTGATTTGGTTGAGGCTCAATTAGTTTCTCCTGTTTTGTCTTTGAAGCCTCTTTTAACATTTAAGAAAGCACAAGTTCATAAAAAAAATGATTTTAAGAGAGACGCAAAACTTTCTAGAAAAAGGAGGTGTCGAGGATGAGAAATAATGAGCAAATAAAGCTATTAATTAGTAGTGGTACAGGCCCAGCTGAATGCCGACGTGCAGTTGCTTTGGTTGTTAAAAAAATGGTGAGTGAGGCTAATGAGTGTGGTTTTAAAGTTTCAACTACTTTCAATGATGGTTATTTAAATGATGAACCTTCTTCTGCCCTCTTGACTGTTTTTGGGGAGGGCAACGTTAAATTTTCTCAGCAGTGGGTTGGAACAATTAAATGGATTTGTCCTAGTCCGTTTAGGTCTAATCATAAACGGCAAAACTGGTTTGTTGGCGTTTTTCTTCTCGAGGAGACAGACGTTGCTTCACTTGAAATGAAGCAATCTGATTTAAAGTTTGATTGTTTTAGAGCTGGTGGTCCT
>JAJFHW010000011.1 GCA_021775385.1 Hyphomicrobiales bacterium
CCCATATCAAATGATGCAGCTGAACGAAGAAACACCATCTATTGCCCTACCTCTCAAAAATACCCGTATCTAATATTTCTAAGAAATCACCTAGTGCATTCTGCATAATGTGAATTCTCTATTAAAACAAACAGATGCTTCCAGCGCACCTGAAGTGCCTTTAAAATGCCCGGTATGCTCCGTGCCGGTTGCTAGTGGGCAACCTAAAGGCACACTAAAAGAGTGCCGGTTGCTAGTGGGCAATCTGAAGGCACACTAAAAGTACATCTAAAGCGCCTTAAAGTAACTGTTAAACCCTTTAAATTCGTCAATATTCTGTTCACAACCCACAAGTGCTATCGTTGGCTCACTACGTTTTACAATCTGTTGCACCAAATCCTGACAAGCTTCTAATGAAACAGCCTCAATTTCTGCAAGCAGTTCTGAAACAGGTATAATTCTGTCAAAAAACAAAAGCTGTCTGGCCAACTGCTCCGCCCGAACAGCCGAACTCTCCAAACTCATAGCAAGGCTGCATTTCAACTGAGCTTTTGCTCGGTTTAATTCAACTAAGTTTAAACCACTCTCGCAAAGAGTTGCAATCTCATTCAACATCACATCGATGACTTCTAACTGTCTCTTTTTATCACAAGCAACATAAAGCCCAAACAACCCAGAATCTTCATAAGCCGAATGAAAACTATAAACATGATACGCAAGGCCGCGTTTCTCTCTCACCTCTTGAAACAACCGAGAGGACATCCCACCACCAAGAGCTGAATTTAATAACTGCATGGTAAAAATTTCAGAAGATTTAAAGGCAACCCCCTCAAACCCAATAACCACATGCCCCTGCTCAAAATCTTGAGAGCCAGCCGCAATACCACCGTTATAAGAAATTGTCTCTAAAGACCGGCTTCCACCAGATGGTAAGGCAGAAAAATAAGTCTCGGCAAAACGTACAAATTCCTCATGATCAATCGCACCGGCTGCAGACAAAACCATATTCTCAGCCCTGTAATGCATCTTCATAAAATCAGTTAGATCTTCAAGTGTAAAATTCGATACTGTATCAACCGTCCCCATAACAGGGCGCCCGACAGATTGATCCGCAAAAGCCAAAGTTTGCGCGAGATCAAAAACAACATCATCAGGCTGGTCTTCATTCGCCAAAATTTCCTGAATGATCACATCCCGCTCACGAACCAGTTCATCTTCCTCAAAACGAGGGTTTTGTAAAATATCTCCAAGAAGCGAAACAGCAACTTCAACATCAGGCCGCATAACAACTGCATAATAAGATGTCTGATCAAGCCCCGTTGATGCATTCAAATCACCGCCCACATTTTCAATTGTTTCAACGATTTCAATGGCACTGCGGGTGGTCGTCCCCTTAAAAGCCATATGCTCTAAAAAATGCGCAATGCCATGTTGTTTCGGTAGTTCATTTCTGCTGCCAACTGCAATCCAAGCCCCAAGAGACACAGTCTCTAGATGAGGCATTTCATAGCTAACAACCCGAAGACCATTAGAAAGAGTAGAAACACGAGCTTCCATTAAGGAGCCTTCCATTAAGTAGTATCGCCTGCTCTGGTCTTATCAGCAATAAAATTAGAAACTTCAGCCAAATCATTAGGCAGTCGAGTTACACGCTCTTCACTCTTTAATTGAGCAACCAACCGGGCCGGTTGTGGTACTTCAACGCCAGTTGCCTTTGTCACCACATCAGGAAATTTCGCGGGATGAGCCGTTGCCAAAGCAATCATTGGAGTAGTCTCATTATCTTTTAGACAACGAGCACCAGCCTCAAGCGCAATCGCACTATGAGGGTCAATAATATAATGATTATCCTGATACTCAGCCTTGATACGAGAAACTGTATCATCTTCATCAATCCGTAAACCAACAAATAAATCTCGCATAGGTGCAAGTTCATTCTCGGAAAGCTGAAATTCGCCCTTTTCAGATAGATCACTCATAAGGGTCTCAATTCGACTCGCATCACGTCCCGCCATTTCAAACATCAACCGCTCAAAATTAGATGAAACCTGAATGTCCATACTCGGGCTATAAGTTGCTGTCACACCATCTGGTTTGTAAGTACCGGTCTCGAGCGTGCGTACCAATATATCATTTACATTCGTTGCAACCACAAGCTTTTCAATCGGCAGTCCCATTTTATGAGCAACAAACCCGGCAAATACATCACCAAAATTTCCAGTCGGCACAGCAAATGAAAGCGGGTTTGAAGGGCTACCTAAAGCAACAGAAGCAGTGAAGTAATAAACGATTTGCGCCATAATACGCGCCCAATTAATGGAGTTTACACCTGTCACCTTCATGCCATCACGAAACTCATGGTCATTGAACAAGGCTTTAACCATGGCCTGGCAATCATCAAACGTGCCCTCAAGTGCAATGTTAAATACATTCTCTTCCCTGGCCGTTGTCATTTGTCGCCGCTGAACATCCGAAACTCGGCCGTGTGGATGAAGAATGAAAATATCAATTTGCTCACGGCCTCTAAAGGCCTCGATCGCAGCGCCGCCAGTATCGCCAGAAGTCGCGCCAAGAATAGTCGCCCGTTCACCGCGTTTGATGAGAGCCCGATCCATCAAAAGCCCTAAAATCTGCATGGCAAAATCTTTAAACGCCAAAGTTGGGCCATGAAACAGCTCAAGCAACCATAAATGATCATCCATCTGAACAAGCGGCGCCACAGCACGATGGGCAAAGCCTTCATACGCCTGCTCGATAAGGTCTTTAAATTCAGTTTCAGTAATTGAAGAACTGACAAAAGGAAACATCACTTGAAACGCGATTTCCTGATAAGAGCAACCACGAAGCGCAGAAATTTGTTCCGCACTAAAAGTTGGCCAACTCTCAGGCACATAAAGGCCCCCATCACGGGCGAGGCCTGCAAGCATCACATCTTCAAATTCAAGAACTGGCGCTTGCCCGCGCGTGCTTACATATTTCAACTGATCTCTCCTAAAACGAGTTAAGCCTATAGAGGCAAAAGGCCCTTAATTTTATTACCAGACTATATATTTGTTTTTTTCGCTTTTTGCCAGCATTCAATCCGCATTGGCCTGATTAACAAATCATGGATGATCAATCATTTACGAAGGCGGCTAAAGGCAAAAGCCATGAAAACCCCTATCAAGGTCAAAGCTAAACCATACCAGGTAAGAGCATAGCCTAAATGTTTATCTGAAAATTGAACTCTAGTAACGCCAGGTAAAGGCCAGTCACCAGATGTCTCAATCCGTTTTTGGTCGATCATAAAGGGAAGAGGCCGCTTCAAATTTCCCTTCAAGCTAGCATAAAGCTCCAAAACATCCCGCACATACCACTTATTGCCGCGTACATCATTTTTAGGTGAAAAATAGTTCCCC
Organism: Hyphomicrobiales bacterium; assembly: GCA_021775385.1. Lineage (GTDB taxonomy): Bacteria > Pseudomonadota > Alphaproteobacteria > Rhizobiales > HXMU1428-3 > HXMU1428-3. The sequence goes on from JAJFHW010000011.1 coordinate 3,378, forward strand.
TCCTCGCTTAAACGAACCAACCCCTCAATCATCTGGGGGCCATCTACTAAACCTTTAGGGCGACGCGACCTAAGCTTCAATTTGTCGGGTACAAACCCACGATCAATCAAAACAATATCACCATCCTCAGTTTTAAGAGGAGTGATAATATGCCATCCAACTTTTCCCTTATAGGATAAGAAATAATGTCGTTCTTGAGTATGATCAAAAACACCCCGTACAGTTACAGGCCGAAAGCGAATATCATTTAGATTACTAGAGAGCTTAACTATATCTTCAAAAGAAGAAGCCGGGCTTGCAATCCGTTTATTCACGAGACTAATTAAATCCGCCTTCCAAGCCTTTCTCTCCATTTGCCAGTTACCAAGGCCAATCAAAATAACCAATCCAACAATGGTAAATAATAAGGGAAGAATGAGACCAGCCTGTCTAAACTTATCAATCATCTGTTTTGCGTCCCTCTCGTGCATCATTGCTATACTGCAAACAAATTAAAATGCCTTTTAGTGGCCTCAAAAAACCAGCTGAAAGAATGAGTATAGTAGGCAACCAAAGAACAGCATGCACCCAGTAATCCGGGCGATAATTTATCTCTGTATATATGGCTAGTCCAACAACAAGAAACCCAACGATTAACATTATAAAAACCGCAGGGCCATCACCGCTATCAGCAAAATCATAATCAAGGTCACAAGAAGAACATGATTGCTCAAGAGAAATAAATCCATCAAACAATTTCCCCTCCCCACAACGCGGACAACGCCCGAGAACACCAGCTAAAATCGGAGAGATTTCTTTATCAGCCATAGTCTAACTCCAGACCTTCCCATAAAAATGGCCCACCTGACAAAAAGCAGGCGGGCCATCTTACACAATTATACATCAAACTAGTTTGCTAGTGAGCACCTGGTGTGCCTTGTGCCCATACATAAATAGCAGCAAAAAGGAACAACCAAACAACGTCAACAAAGTGCCAGTACCAAGCAGCTGCTTCAAAACCAAAATGTTGTTTTTCGGTAAAGTGACCAGCCATAGCTCTAAACATCATCACAGCCAAAGTGATTGTACCCACAACCACATGGAACCCGTGAAAACCTGTTGCCATGTAAAATACTGAACCATAAATATTGCCGCCATCTTCTTTGCTAAAAGCAAAGCCAGCATGCATATATTCATAAGCCTGTAAAATGGTGAACGTAATACCAAGAATAACAGTCAGTAGTAGTCCCCAAATCAGACCCTTACGGTTTCCTTCAAGCAACGCATGGTGCGCCCATGTTACTGTTGTACCTGAAAGCAAGAGGATCAAAGTATTAACCAATGGAAGTTTCCAAGGATTAAATGTCTCAGTTCCTGCTGGCGGGAAAACACCTTGTGTCACTTCATTTCGTGATACTTGGCCAATCGCAGTTTCAACACCACCCGCTGTCGTAATAGCATCCGCTCCAAAACCAGGGAAAAACGAAATATCAAAAAAGGCCCAGAACCAGGCAACAAAGAACATCACTTCAGAAGCAATGAACAAAATCATGCCATAGCGGTTATGAATTTGAACAACAGGTGTGTGGTCACCATTTCTTTCAGCTTCCTTAACCACATCTCGCCACCACAAAAACATGGTCAACAAAACAAGGCCAAAACCAACCGCTAAAATGGTTGAACCTTTGTCATGCATAAATTGAATAGCTCCATAAGCCAATACAAACGCTGCAACAGCGCCTAATAACGGCCACGGACTTGGATCCACCAAATGGTAATCATGGTGCTTTCCGTGAGAATCTGCCATCTATCTCTCCCTTAACATGTGCCCCAAATGCACGTTAGATTTTATAACTTCGAAGTTAAGGTGCTTATCAAAATTTAAGCCCCTTAAGTCTCCTCAGTAAATTCATATTTAACTCAACAATAAACTTGTCATAATGTTTAAGCTCACTCCCCTGCCTTAACAGAACTTGCTGTCTTCAGCGGAGTTTTCTTTTCAAAAAACACATATGACAAAGTAATTTCACTCACCGTCTTGCCACTCTTGTCAGTGACAATTTCAGGATCAACATAAAAACTAACTGGCATTTCAACTTCTTCGCCAGCTTCTAGCTTTTGTTCCGTAAAACAAAAACATTCAATCTTATTAAAAAAACTACCTGCAATCTCAGGCGTTACATTATAAATCGCGCTACCAACAACTGGGCTCTTACCTAAATTCTTAGCCATGTAGTTCACAACAACAGTTTCGCCAATATGAACATCTATCGAGCGTTGAACAGGCTTAAATTTCCAATTTAAACCTTTAGCAATAGTGGCATCAAACTTAACCGTTATCTTACGGTCAAGAATAACCCCACTAGACGCAACAGCTCTTTGAGTGGTACCGCCATACCCTGTCACTTTACAAAATAAATTATAAAGCTCAGGTGAATAAATCACCACAACTGTCATCAAACCAATCATGCCCAAAAGAGCAGTAACAACCCCTGTATGGTTTGGCTGAGTATGGTTAGGCTGAGAACGAGAGTTAAAAGGCACGTTTGCAGCACCATTTTCTACTCCACCTTCAACTGAAGGAGAAGCTTTACTCTCTGTATCCTTGCCAAAACCCATCAATAAAAAGCCTTACACAAAATTAAAGTTATAAAGGTCTGCTAATAACATTTTCACCCAATCGGATGATCGTAATTGCATAAAACAAGATAACAAAAGCTGCTAACATCAAAGCAATAAAAATCGAACGACGTTTTCTTTTTTTCTGTTCTTCTTCAGTCATAATTTAAATCCCAAATTGAAATCCTGTTGAATAAAAAGCACCCGGTACAACATGCTCAATCAACAAAACTGAAAACAGAAAAAATAAATAGAAAATAGAATATAAAAATAATTTCTTAGCGATCGCATCCGCAATATTACCAGTCCGAACGCGAAACACCTGAAGTGCTAGATATAAAAATACAATCCCTGCCATCACACTAAAAGTAAGATAAACCAATCCACCAAGGTTAATAAAAGCAGGTGTTAAGCTCACAGCAAAAAGAATGAAGCTATAAATTAAAATCTGTAGCCGTGTTTCATCTGGTCCCTTAACAACAGGCAACATAGGAACACCAACACGCTCATAATCTCGGCAGCGATAAAGCGCCAGAGCCCAAAAATGAGGGGGCGTCCACATAAAGATAATCAAAAACAGAACAATAGATTCAAGCGAGATAGATCCGGTAACGGCAACCCAGCCAATCATCGGAGGGAAAGAACCGGCTGCACCACCAATAACAATATTTTGCGGTGTAGAACGCTTAAGCCACATTGTATAAATAAAAATATAAAATCCGATCGTTCCCGCTAATAGCGCAGAGGCAAGCCAGTTGGTCACAAGCCCAAGAACAACGACAGAAACTAAACTCAGAACAACTCCAAGCGCCAACGCCTCATTTTTAGAAACAAGTCCTCGCGGAAGTGGTCGTGCCGCTGTGCGCTGCATCTGACCATCAATGTCGGCGTCATACCACATATTCAAAGCACC
>JAJFHW010000101.1 GCA_021775385.1 Hyphomicrobiales bacterium
CCTCATCGTCAAGGGTTTCCAGCAGCTGTTTTGCTATTTTTATCAAAAGCTTTTCAACAGCTATCACATGAAATGTGTCTCTTTCGCAAATTTAAAGAAAATAAGCTCCTCATTTTGCTTAATGTTCTTGTCAGATTAAAACTGAATACTACTTAATATTAGCGAGTTTTATAGAATAATGACATTTAATCTGGCTGATTGATGCTCAATTTAACGTTGATCAAATTTAAGGATTATGCGGCATCCTTTGCATGGTCTTGTTAATGATGGTGATTTAGCCATAGATTTGACCAAATCAAGCTTTAGGGCTGTTAATTGTCGTTAAGGTTTCTTTTTGAACCTAAAAACAATTGATTTATGAGTTTACGGCCTGGTTCACTACCGCAAACTCTATGCATTTTTTCACTACCGCAAACTTTATTGCATTTGGTATTTTTTTGAGTGGGACTGTTGGTAAAGTTTTTTAAATTTTAAGATTTAGTGTTCCATAATCATTTTTCTTAATTAATTAGGGTTAATTGGTTAAGTTTCATAAATGATTGTAGATGGTAATAGGCTGAGTTCAGCTTTTGGTTGGGTAATATATTATGAAAAATTGTCTGAATAGAACTGATATGTTCAAATGGGACATGTTCAAACGGCGCGTTTATCAGAATTGTTCAAAAAGATACGAAGTTGCTACAAAGCTAGTTAAGCCTCTCTCTCTTTCGCTTCTTATTTCATTCATTCCGTTCACTATGTCGACATCTCATGCCGGAGAGACGACTGTTCAGGCTGTTTACAAAATTAATGCTCCTGTGGGGAGTGGCAAATTTCATTTTGCCTCTGCTCAATCTGGTAATCGCTATAAAATGCAAGGGTCTGCCAAATTTAAAGCTTTTCTTGGGTTTTATAAATGGAATAGTTCAGTTGCGAGTAATGGTTACATTTATGGATATAAGCCACGCCCTAACATCTACGCTTTTTCAGCTCGTAGTGATAAAAAAGCTGAAGCAATACGCATGAATTTTTCAAGAAATGGTGTGAAAAAAATTAGGGCTGTTCCACCTAACCGACCACACCCAAAAAGAATTGCTGTCAATAAATCTCATTTAAGAAATGTCGTTGACCCTTTAAGTGCCATGTTAGCATTTACTGATAAAGCACCAAGTCTTACAAATGGTACGCGAGCTTGTAACCGCAGTATTAAGATTTTTGATGGTCGTCAGCGTTTTAATGTCACTTTAAGTTTCAAGCGCAAAGCTTACGCTGAACTTTCAAATGGTCAATCACGTACTGCTTTTGTTTGCCGGGCTAGATATAAACCACTTGCTGGACATAAGAGAAAAAACAAAGCCGTTTCTTATATGGCGAATTCTAAGGGACTGGAGATTTGGCTTGTTCCATTGCCGAAAGCGAAAATGTATGTTCCTTATAAAATCGTGATACCGATCATGATTGGCACTGCTACTGCTGAATTGGCAAGTTTCCGGATCTCAGGATCTAAGACAGGAAATATTGCCTTAGCACGGTAGCCAATGATTACTCTTTAAATTTGGAGTGAGAGTTTTAAGCTATCAGATATAAAAAACCCCACCTGAGTAATATTACTCAGGTGGGGTTTTTGTTTTTTGAAAGTTATGAGAGAAAAAAGACTGCTTATTTCAAAGCCCCTTATTCATTTTCTGCTCTATTGGGTGAGAGCAGAAAGCTCTACTTTTTGATTTTCTATAGTCATTGTTTTTGCATCTCAGTTGTAAGAAACTTTAAGAGCTTAGCCATCTGCACTTTGTAATATAGTTGATTTACCTGGCACCAGTTGCACTTTCATTTTTGATGCAGATTGATAAGTGTTACCAATCACTGGATAAGCTCGCTCAACATAATCGTCACATCACAATGACCGCTATTTTCAGTGAAATACATGATTGCTTTTTTTGTACCGACTTGGAAGATCATATCGTTACCAGGTTTTGCTGCGTCAAAATGCGCTCTTTTCTCTCTCACGGCTATTCTAAGCCCTTATGGCGCTTAGGCCTCCGAGGGGCGGTGTTTTTCTTGCTATCAGCTTATTCGAACTCACCCTGCACCGTTCGGGCTGTATTGTGCGCCGGTCTTCGCAAGCGCTGTTCTTAAGTGACGCTTCAGTTGCCCACTAGCAACCGTCGCTGCATCCGCTGTTCCTAAGTGACGCTTCAGTTGCCCACTAGCAACCGCGCTAGTGAGTTAATTTTTTCAGGCCGCTGTGGGCTTCATTGCCCCAAAGCTTTTTAATTCTTTGGTCTCTTCCGCAGCTGTATCTATAATAATTATAACTGACCGGGCTGGTCTTATAATAGTTCTGGTGGTATCCTTCAGCTTTGTAAAACCTTGTCGCTTTAAAAATTTGTGTTACGATTCTCCCTTTTAATTTTCCATTTGTTTGCTCGTGATTTTTTGATGTCGTTGCAACTTTCAACTGTTCTTCAGTGGTTGGGAAAATTGCTGTTCTGTAGGATGCACCTCTGTCACAAAACTGACCGCCTGCATCGGTTGGGTCAACACTGCGCCAAAAACTATGGAGCAATTCTTTATAGGTTACGATGGTTGGGTCGTAGGTAATTTCAACAGCTTCAAAATGACCTGTGTTTTTATATGTCACTTCTTTGTAGGTCGGATTTTCTGTTTTGCCACCTGTATAGCCAGATGTAGTTTTGATAACCCCTTTGACTTTATCAAAGTCAGACTCAACACACCAAAAACAACCCCCGGCAAAAATAGCCGTTGCTGTTTTTGCCTTTTTTTCTGAAGCAACTTTTATGACCTGATCATTTTGCTCACTCCGTACTGCCGATATATACCCAATAAGCAGAAGTGACATTACACCAATGACTTTGAGGAAATATCGTCTTTTTTTAGGGAGTTGTAGCATCTTGCTTCTCTTTCTATTCGAGCCAATGTTTTAGCTCCTGTTTTTTACGGTCTCTGCCTGCCTCTGCTTGCGCAAAAACTTTAAATTCTTCACATAAGAATAGGTGAGTTTTAAAAAAATACGAGGGGAGTTCACGATAATCTGATGAGAGTTGAAGCTATGTTTTATGGGCTTTACTCAAAGATAAGCCTCCGGCACCATGCCTAATGATTGCCTTTTTAAAATGTTGTTATCTTGTTGTTGTAATTTATCACTATACGCGATGTTATATGTTCAGTTTTGAAAATCCTTGATCATATGGTAATTTATTCATGTGGTGATTTACATGATGCGAAAGTATTTGTAATTCTGGACTGGATTTTTTACGTAAATTCATGTTCATTGTATTCAATAGGTTTGTCGTCTTCATTTCTTTGCACTGGCCTTTGCACCAGTGAACTAGGTGCTGACCAGACGAACTTGATACTGACTAATTAGATACTGATTAGATACTGGCAAACTAACTTGTTGGTTGATTTGTAAAAATTGAGAAACCCTTATGTCTTCACACCCCAACGCCTCTGATCTATATGGCGTCCCTGGTGCTTCAAACGTTACTGCTGTTCTTGGTCCCACGAATACGGGTAAAACCCATCTAGCGATTGAGCGGATGCTTGGGCACCATAGCGGGTTAATTGGCCTGCCTTTACGGCTTTTGGCTCGAGAAGTTTATGACAAGATTGTTGCTCGTGTTGGCCCCTCTCAAGTTGCTCTCATAACTGGTGAAGAAAAAATCAAACCAAAAAACGCGCGTTATTGGGTTTCAACCGTTGAAGCTATGCCGCGCGATTTAAATGTTGAGTTTGTTGCTGTTGACGAAATTCAACTTTCTGCTGATCCAGAACGTGGTCATGTTTTCACTGACCGATTATTTCATGCACGAGGTAGCGAAGAGACATTGTTACTTGGCGCGGAGACGATGCGCACAGCACTTAATGTGTTGCTGCCAGGGGTTAATTTCATTTCTCGTCCTCGTCTTTCGAATTTAAGCTATGCCGGCCCTAAGAAAATTTCACGCATGCCAAGGCGCACAGCCATTGTCGCATTTTCGGCACGAGATGTTTATGAAATTGCTGAACTGATTAGACGTCAACGCGGCGGTGCGGCTGTGGTTCTTGGCGCGCTTAGTCCGCGTACCCGTAATGCGCAGGTAGAACTTTTCCAATCAGGTGAGGTGGATTTTCTTGTCGCCACTGATGCGATTGGTATGGGGCTTAATTTAGATGTCCAGCATGTTGCTTTTGCAGGTAATCGCAAATTTGATGGCATTCATCACCGCGAACTTTTCCCAACTGAAGTGGCTCAAATTGCGGGCCGGGCCGGGCGCCACCTGACAGATGGGACTTTTGGGGTAACGGGTGAAGTTCCTCCTTTTGATTCTGAATTGATCAATTCCATTGAATCTCATGAATTTGAGCAGGTGAAAGCACTGCAATGGCGGGCACGCACACTTGATTTTGCCTCCATTCCTCGTTTGCTTAACTCTTTAAAACTTTCACCGCAAAAGCCTTATTTGCAAAAGGCACGAGATGCTGATGATGTGCTTGCACTTGAAGCTCTGTCAACGGATCAGGATATTGTAAAATTTGCTCAGGGGCCGGTGAACGTTCAGCGACTTTGGGAAGTGTGCCAATTGCCAGATTATCGCAAGATTGGTATTGGTGATCATAGTGAGTTGGCAAGGCAATTAATTCACTTCATAATGAATGACAATGGCCTCATTCCTGATGATTGGTTTTCTGCACAAATTGAGCAGCATAATCGAATTGAAGGTGATATTGATACTTTACAAACTCGCTTAGCGCATATACGGACTTGGACATTTGTTGCAAATAGGGTTGACTGGTTGAACGATCCCACCTATTGGCAAGGGAAGACACGTGAAATAGAAGACAATTTGTCTGATGCTTTGCATGAAGCGTTAACGAAGAGGTTTGTTGATAAGCGCACTAGCACTTTAATGAAACGATTACGTGATAGTGATGACTTATTTGTTGAGATTGATGATCAGGGGCAGGTTCACGTCGAGGATCATTTGATAGGAAAAATTTCCGGCTTCCAGTTTACGCCTGACAGCGATAGTACTGGAGTAGATGGCCGGGCTGCACGAGCAGCGGCTGCAAAGATATTGACTAAAGAATTGGCTATGCGTTCAGAACAATTATTATCTGCTGACAAAACTGAGTTTACTTTCTCTCAAAAGGGCGAAGTCTTATGGAAAGACACCCTGGTTGCGACCCTGCAAAAGGGGGACCATATTCTAAGGCCCGTTACCCTTTTAAAAGCAGATGAGCAACTAAATGGTACACAAAGAGAAGAAACGGCTGCTAAAGTTCAATCAATTGTTAATGAGATAATTGCTGAGAAACTGGCACCACTTGTAAATCTTGAAAAAGATGAACAGCTAAATGGCATGGCTCGTGGTATCGCTTTTCAGCTTATTGAGAATTTAGGTGCCCTTGAACGTGAGCCGGTCGCTCAAGATATTCGCCAGCTGGATCAAGATGCCCGGAAGCAATTGCGTAAATTTGGTGTTCGCTTTGGTGCCTTTAATATTTATTTTCCACTTCTGTTAAAACCAGCTGCTGCTGAATTGAATTGTTTATTATGGCTTCTATTTACTGATAATTTAGACAATCAGGAAAAATGGGAACTGCCACGCGCTGGACTTACTTCAGCACCTCATTCAACTGAAGTTGATGCAGCTTACTATCGGACTGCTGGATTTCATGTATGTGGGAACCGGGTTGTTCGCGTTGATATGTTAGAGCGTTTAGCTGATCAAATCAGACCATTGGTTTCCTGGCGTAAGCCTAAAAAACCTAAAGATAAAGCTTCCACTCAAAATGAAGAGAGTACTAAGAGTGTAGAGACAGCAGCTGAAGTAAAACCTTTAGAAGTTGCATCACCTACAACGCCTTCATTAGAGGAACTTTCTTCTGAAAAGCCAACGAGTGAGCCAACACCCGAACAGCAAACGGAAACAGTTACAGAGCAGTCTGGTGCATCACCTAATGAAGTTCCTGAGGATAAAAAGACTGTTTCTCCATCTGCAAAAGAAGCTACAGACAGAAAAGTCGCTCCAACTGCTACTGAGATTGAACAACCCAATGGTGCTACAGGTGACGGTGGATTTACGATCATACCTGAAATGATGTCGATTATGGGCTGTTCAGCTGATGAGCTTGGTGTTGTTTTACGCTCTTTAGGGTTTGTATCTGATCAACAGAAGCGCACTCCATCTTCAAAAGATGATAAAAAAGACAGCTCTTCTTCGTCTCCATCTGAAAAAGATGAAGAAACTAGCTCTCAAGTCACAAGTTCTGACAATAACGATGCTGACAATCGCGGTACCGAAAAAAATAATACCGAGACTAAAGATATTGAGGCCAAAGAAACTGAAACAACAGAGGCTGAGACCAAAGAAACAGCCGAGCAATCTAAAAATAAAACGGAAGAAGAACCTGTTGTTCTGATTTGGCGTCCGCGTAGAAAAACTGGCTTTAATCGCTCACAGGGTCATTCTCAAAGACGGTCTCAGAACAAACGTCATCAGTCTGATCTTAAAAAAGATGATCATTCATCTAATAATGAGGCGAATAAATCTCGTTCTTCAAATAAATATCGCGGGAAGAAATCTCATAAAGGTTCTAGTGGGAAAAATGGGAACGGGTTTAAAAACCACAATTCTGGTAAAAAGCCCATAGCTGCTCGTGAGAAAAAGATCGACCCAGATTCACCGTTTGCAAAATTACAGGCTCTAAAAGATCAAATTGAAGATAAGGCTGGATGAGTAAAGACGTTACTGAACGGCGCATAGATCAATGGCTTTTTTATTCGCGATTGGTTAAATCACGAAGCTTGGCTGGCCGTATGGTTGAATCAGGAAAATTGCGAGTCAATAAAGTTAAAATTAGTAAACCATCATCTCTTGTACGTAAGGGGGATGTCATTACCTCAATGATCAATCGAGATCTAAAGGTCATTGAAGTTTTGGAGCTTGGTGTGCGCCGAGGCCCTGCTAGTGAAGCTGAGCAACTTTATAATGATATCACACCAAAAGAACCTTTACGGCCGAAACCCGGGAGATTTTCTGCTAAAACGCCAAGTCGTCCTCAAGGAGAAGGGCGTCCGACGAAAAAAGACCGCAGAAAATACGATTCTATAAAACCACATCCTGAAGATTAAGAAAAATGGATAAAACTATTTCTTTTTCGCTGCTTGTACTCTTTTTAGGAATGGGTTAGAGCATAGACCTTAAATTTTCAGATTGCTCTCTTTTCTTTTTTGCAATATTGAATAGCGACTAAACAGGACAGCTCTTGCTCTTAGCTTGAACCTAGCTTGAGCTTTTTTACATTTGATAGAAATTAGTGAATTGCCCTTGCAATTCGTATCTTGAGGCGAACTATGACTTATATTGTCGATGATAAATGCATTAAATGCAAACATACGGACTGTGTTGAAGTGTGTCCGGTTGACTGCTTTTATGAAGGGGAAAATATGCTTGTTATTCACCCTGACGAATGCATTGATTGTGGTGTGTGTGAGCCGGAGTGCCCCGTGGATGCTATTAAAGCTGACACAGAGCCTGGAATTGAGCAATGGCTAGATTTGAATAAAGACTTTTCTGAAAAGTGGCCGAATATTACTTTGAAAAAAGATGCACCAGCTGACGCAGAAAAATATGCTGAAGTTGAAAATAAATTTGAGCAATTTTTCTCAGAAGCGCCAGGTGAAGGTGATTAAGCCTTAACTCTTTTAATTATATGAACTAAAGATACATACAGCTATTCCACACTACATGGAATGGCTGTTTTTATTGGCTAACGTCATTTTAGCATTTTAATGGATAAAGCCAACATGCTCTAGCTCAAGAAGCCCATTTATAGTTCTTGTGACATTTTTGTTGTATTTACCAGCATAACCATATGATATATAAAAGCCTTATCGCTCTTTAGAATCTAGTTTTTTGATTTTTTAGGGTTTTGTTTTGAGTCACCCCATAAAGAGATGTAAATGTCTATTTATTATAAAGCGTTCTTTCATAGTGTTCTTTGCCTTACCTTTAGTTTTCTCTCACTTTCCCCTGCCTCATCAAAACCATCTACAGAGACAAAAGAGCTCTTAGCTGTTGTTGAAACCTCTTGTAAAAAATCATGCATGCAGAAAAAAGGCGAACAAGAATTTTGCACGTCTTATTGCCAATGCATCAGAGCGCGCGTTGAGACAACGTCCGAAAGATCCGATATTTACAAAGTTCTAAGTGAGCCTGAAAAAAACAAAGCACTGATTTCCCAATGTTCAGGACAAACGGCTATCAAATTTTTCTCATCTTCTTGTCGTAGTAAATGTGAGGGAGCGCCGAAATGCTCATCTTATTGTTCTTGTATGGAGAACAAAATAAAGTTTAAGAGGAAACTTTCTGATATCGGCAATTTCTTCATTCAACTTGGAGAGAATAAAAAATCAGCTACCAACCGTCTCAAACGGTTTGAAGCTTCTTGCATGCGTTAATCCAAAAATAACGTGACCACTTTGGGATAAAGCACTACAAATTTTTGTTTTGGCCGAAAAAAATGACTTTTCCCCATGATGCTAAATTTAGCCATGAATTGGCTTTGATAGCTCTAAAATATAGGTTTAACCCGCTAATGCATTAAATTTTAGTGGAGTTAATATTCAAATATTTACTTTTTATAACAATTTTCATGGAATCAAAGCTGGATTGCTTTTCTAATTGTTAAAAATGTGTTATATTCGCAACTGAGTTATTAATTTTGTAGGCAAACAGTTTTTAAACCACTGATTTTGCGTGTTTTTCTATGCGTTATTTAATGTGGTGTCACTTAGTAGAGGGTTCTCTTAACTATTGTGATTATTTGTTTTGCTTTAATGATTTTAAATTTTATTTATGACCACAAACTTTAGCTTTAGAAGAACTTCTTTAGATTAAGTTTATGATCCAAAAATTGAGACAGAGTAAGACCTATTTTGTACTCATTAACAATAAATTTTACCCACTGAATAAATGGGCCAATTTTGAATTTATTGGCTATTTAAAAAAAAATAGTGGGACAGAGGGAAAAGTCACAGGGTGAGCGATTATTAAATTGAGCTTAAGTGCTTGATTTGATTTCTTAGCGCTTATTCTTCCCTTAACAGAATCAACTTTGGTAGTGTTTAGTTTGGCCTTGTGTCATTAAAGATTGCTGCGAGATTTTAAAACTTAATTGTTCATCTTATTTTTGAGGAATGATTAGGTTAACTTTGAAGAGAGAGAGAGTATGGCTGCACGTAAAAAATCAGTTCAGAAAAATGGTTTTAAAATCAATGAATATGTTGTTTATCCTTCACATGGTGTTGGGAAAATTCTTGAAATAGAAACCCAAGAAGTTGCAGGTGTCAGCCTTGAGCTATTTGTTCTTGAATTTGAACAGGACAAAATGATCCTTCGTGTTCCTACAGCGAAGGCTGAAACTGTGGGCATGCGTAAGCTTGCAGAAGAAAACATTGTGCTAAAAGCCTACACTACTTTAAAAGGCAAAGCGCGCATTAAACGGACTATGTGGTCCAGGCGTGCTCAAGAATATGAAGCGAAAATTAATTCTGGCGATCTAATTTCTATTGCTGAAGTTGTTCGTGACCTCTATCGCTGTGATACTCAACCAGAGCAATCTTATTCAGAACGCCAGCTGTTTGAGGCAGCTATTGGTCGCTTGGCTCGTGAAGTTGCAGCTATTGAGAAGCTTGATGAAGCTGGAGCTGTTCAAAAGATTACTGCTGTTCTTTCTAAAGCTGCTCAAGCTTATAGAGATAAAGCTCTTGATGCTGAGAGCTCTTCAGATTCTGACGGTCAGGAAGCTGCTGCTTAATTGCCGTTTTTCTAATTTTGAAACTATTAACGCCCGGAAAATTTTCCGGGCGTTTTTTATTGGTCGGAGTTCATTTTAACTTACGATAGTATTTTTACGCCGGTTGGTGTATTTATCTCAGCCGTGAGTTTCATATCATCTGCTTCAAAAATGGTTACCCGTTCATCCTCGAACTGGCCATCAAAATAAGCATTTAATTCACTAGCCTTAGGGTGACAAATAGAGAATGATTTCAAGGTGCAGCCTTTATCTTCCATTCTCGTTGCGGGGTGTGAGCCACCTGGCCACATAATCAAGATTGGATACGCTCCTTCATATGGCATTGAACCATCTTGCGTTATGCTCATATGCCAGAAAATTTCTCCTCTTGATATTTTTGTCGACTTTCCTGCTGCCTTTGGAGCTAGCTCAAGACTTTTCTCAATATTTGTAGTTGCCGCTACCCAGCCTGACAATTTAGGTTGCTCATCACCTTTCTCATCAAGCGCAAACCATCTTGCATGGTTCGGTTTTTTAGCATTTGGATCTATTGCGATAATTTCTAAAAACACAGTTTCACCAAGACGTAACAAGTGATTATGCGTACTCATTAATTCATGTTTTCCACCAACAGGAATGTCTACATTTAAACACTCACGCACATAGTCAACACCATCTTCCAATTTGGCTGCCGTTACAGTTAGATGATCGATACATAATTTTGGTTTTTGTTCTAATGTCATTCTTTTATTCTTCTTTTATTTTGATTTGTATTAATTGATAATTTCTATCATCTCTGGGGTCTCTAGACGGATTAGTGGACCATTGTAATGATCTAACCACCCCCTTAAGATTATGTTTTTTCCTTTTAACCGGTTTAACTTTGGCCACCGCCCCTTTTTTTGTCTCAATAAATGATTGCTTATTACTGCTGTGAAATCCTTGCGCCAATTTTTTGAAAAATTTATATATGTGTTTTGTGCTGTTCGACTGATCGATAAAACTCGGCCTTTTACTATTTGAAAAGAGCCTTGCTGTTTTTGGTTTAAACTTTTTGTATTTTCAATACTAACGATGGGGAAATTAGAATTTAAAAGTTTGTTTTTTTGAGCAGCATTTCGAGTTAATCTTTCGCTCTCTAATAATTCAGGTGAACATTGCCAGTTTGTTGGCAAGGCCATGACCACTCCATAACCTTTTTTAATAAGTGTTTCTTGTAGCCACTTTAAATTTTCTTCTTCTTTATAAAAAACTTGAACAATTAACCGATTATACCGATCTTTCAATCGACCAGATGAGTAGAAAGAAACTTTTTTATTTTTCAAGATTTTCTTTATGAATAGATGGCTGTCTTTTTTCTTTTCATAAATGTTTGCTATCACCAGCTCTGTTCCATCGTCTAGAGTGATGGTATTTTGTTTTGAAATATCTTTTACAATCCCCGTATGTTCAGGAAGATGAAGACAGCTTGGGAGTTTTTCTTCTGCTATACTAACTGTAGAATAGAGGCACCAAATCAATAGAATGCAACTGTATAAGCTTCGGCTTTTACTCATGATTAATGGCTCATAAATTATTGTACTTGACCTTAGCTCATCTAGGGTTTTATTTGCAATTATAGCTTTTATCAATCTGTTTGTCCCCGTAGCTCAGCTGGATAGAGCACCAGATTCCTAATCTGGGGGCCAGTGGTTCGAATCCACTCGGGGACGCCACAGACTAGTCTGTTTTAAGTTCGCTTTGCTACATTATTTGAAGATCTAGAATAAAAACTTCTGTCAATATATTTGCCTACATATGTTATTTAACTATATTTTCTAAAAGCTCCGACCATTTCTACATGATGAGATTGTGTGAATTGATCGATGAGCTGAATGCTTTCAAATTCATACCCGCCTTCAGTTAAAACTCGTGCATCACGAGCAAAGGTGATGGGGTTACAAGAGACTGCAATAATTGTGTTAATGGTTGAGTTTGCCATAAGAGCAACTTGATTTTTAGCACCTGCCCTTGGTGGGTCAAAAACAAGAGCCTCATATTTATTCAACTCCTCCAAGTTTAAAGGAAGTTTAAACAAATCACGCTCTACGGCTTTTAAGGGAAGTCCTTTAAGTTTTGCATCTCTATCTAATGCTTCAACCGCCGCCTTGTTTGTCTCAAACGCGTCTACGGATCCTTTCTTAATTTTCTTTAACATAGGGCCGGTAAATGTTCCGCAGCCACAGAAAAGATCAGCAAATTTCCCTTCTTTGGGAAGTAAATTTACTACCGCCTTTATGAGTTCTGCTTCACCTACTTCTGTTGGTTGTAAGAAAGATGCAGGAGGTAATTTTATTTCTAAACTTCCAAATTTGATTTTAATCGGTTCTTTTTCAACAATAACATCGCATTCATCATGAAATTTTTCACGCCACGAAAGACGGGCAACTTTTGTTTGATGTACCAGGTCTGCTGCCATTTGCATCACGCTGAGGTCAGGACTTCCTTTTTGGCCGACTTCACCCGTGAGGACTACATCAAACACACCATTTACTTTTTGAATTAAAACATCAACCACACGCCCTGTTTGCAAACAGCTTGCTAAATGTTGTTTTAAAACAGGTTGGAGTTTCATGATTTCAGGATCAGCGACCAAACAACTTTCGATATCATTGATCATTTTTGAGCGTCTTTTTTTATAGCCAAGAATGACTTTATCTCTTTGCTTAAAGGCACTGAATGTGACGCGCCGACGACTGCCTTCACCAATGTAAATAGGTTCTAATATTTCTTTGGGCTGTAATGACTGACGGCTTAGAGCTTCACAGATTAAAGTTTGTTTCCAATCTTTGTAAAATGTTTCACTCACATGCTGAAGAGTGCACCCACCACACATGTCATAAACCAAACAAGGTGCTTTAACGCGGTCTTTCGAGGGTTCCAAAATCTTGATGATTTCTCCCTGAATGCCACCTTCTTTATTACGGCGTGTTTTTACTTTTAGTCTATCTCCAGGGACAGTACGATCCACATATATTCGGCTATTTTTATGTTGGCCTTTATTGGAATCTGTTTCTTTTTCACTTTCGTAATAGCCATCTCCGCGGGGACCAAGGGCTTTAATTGTGATTTCCATTTTGTTTTTCTTCAAGCCTTTTGATTTGCAGCTAGTTAGTTTTGAGTTATGTGACTAAGTTACTGCCGCATTCTTTTATTTGCTGCAATAGTCGTTTTGTTAAACATTACAATAAAATGATTTTTAAAGGGTATGCTCATGTTTAAATATGCCAATGTCGGACGTTTTGATCAAATTATTCGCCTGATTGTAGGAATTGCACTTATCGCAGTACCATATTTTTATGTTTCAGAGATCTGGCAGAGCGAACTCTATCGTTTTGGGATTCCTGCAGTTGGTACTATTCTTATTCTCACAGCATTTATTCGGTTTTGCCCGCTATATAAAATAATTGGTCTACGTACTTGTCGCTAAAGCAATAAGTCATTATTTCTGCGCTTCAGTTACACTCTTTTAGTGCTCCTTCAGTTGCCCACATGCAACCGTCGCATTTAGTGCTCCTTCTGTTGCCCACATGCAACCGTCGCATCAACCGAGATTATTGTCTGCGCTTCAGTTGCCCACTAACAACCGCGCTATTTTCTAATCGCCTTATGATTGCCGAAATGATACCTCTCTGTAAGATTTGGATTTTTTATCATTTTCAGGGATTAAATTTTTATGGATTCAGTTACTCAATTTGTTTTAGGTTCAAGTGTCGCTGCTGCTTTACTTGGCCCAAAACTTAGCCTTCGTGCGGTTGCTTTTGGTGGTGTGGTTGCAACATTACCTGATCTGGATTCGTTTCTTCCTTTTGATGATGTCCTTAACTCTGTCACATATCATCGTGGGTTTAGTCACTCTTTGTTAGTACAAACTGTGGTTAGTCCATTTATCGCAGCTTTGGCGAACTTCATATTTAAAAAAGATCAAATTCCTTATTTTTTAATGCTGCTAACCGTTTGGCTTTGTTTGATCACTCATAGTTTGCTTGATTCACTGACGACTTATGGCACGCAATTATTTTGGCCGCTCGAGGCTGGTTCTCCCGTTTCATTTCCGAGTGTCTTTATTATTGACCCTCTTTATACGCTCACCTTGCTCATTGGTGTGATCGGATTTTTATTTCTCATTCGCAGAAAACAAATTCGGGCTATGCGATTGGTCCAGGTATGTTTAGCACTGAGTACATTTTACCTCTGTCTCGGCATGAGCGGAAACTTATATGTGAAAAGTAAAGCAGCTCAACACCCTCAACTGGCGGGGAAGCGAATTCATGTACAACCAACGCCTTTTAATATTCTCTATTGGCAAATTTTGGCAGTTGATGAAACAAAATTTTATACTGCTGCTACTAGTGTGCTAAGTGGTTGCAGTGAGCTTGATTTAAAATCATATTCACGTTTAGACAAGATCCCTGATCACCTTACAAAAGAAAAACTGCCCGAATCTGTGAAACGGTTTGAGTGGTTTACAAACGGATTTTATACATACCAGGATAGTGAGCAAGGCTTTAAGATTTCTGATCTCAGAATTGGTTTTGCGCCTTTTTATCCCTTTTCATATATAGTCGGAAAAGCGACAAATTCCGGGTTTATCCCACATCCGCCGAAGCGCTTCAGTGGTCAGAAACGCAACCTTGCTTCACTTTCAGAACTTTACAACCTTGCTCAAAACACACCTAAGGGGTGTTGGTGAGTTTAATCATCTGAGAATTCGTCTTACGACAAAGATGAAGCCAGCTAATGCTAGGAAAATTGGAAACCCTGTATAGATCGACATTAAAGTGACTGTAAAGCCGAATTCATAAATGGATCGGAAAAAAGGAGTGGTACAAGAAATAATGCCACCAGATTTATTCTGGCAAAGGTCAAATATAAATGGGAGAAACAGGGCTGTTGCTCCCATACTCACTAAAAAAAGTGAGACATAACTAACGCCTTTAAAAATAGTCCAGCAAAATTCTTTTATCGACATATTAAAACCTGCCCTCACCATCTCACCTTTTGAGATGATGATTATTTAAGAACAAAAATTAAATCGTGTCAAAAAAAGTAAGGCCTAGTGATTTATTTAAAAAGTGAAATCACTCTACTAACTCTTCACCTTTATCAGCTCCTAAAAAACCACCTGATTGACGCGCCCAAAGTTTTGCGTAAACACCGTTTTCCTTATTTATTAATTCATCATGGCTTCCATCTTCTATTATTTTTCCTTGATCCATGATTATCAACCTGTCCATTTCAGCTATTGTTGATAAACGGTGAGCAATGGCGATGACCGTTTTTTCTTTCATCATATTTGTTAGTTGGCGTTGGATCATTGCTTCAACTTCAGAATCAAGTGCTGAGGTTGCTTCGTCTAAAATTAAGATTGGAGCATTTTTTAATAACACTCTGGCGATCGCTATTCTTTGGCGTTGCCCGCCGGATAATTTAACACCTCTATCACCCACTAGCGTTTCAAAACCTTTACCGCCTTTGCCATCAGAGAGACCTTCGATAAATTCCAAGGCTTCGGCCTTTTTTGCCGCGTTGATCATATCTTCTTCAGTGGCTTCTTTCGTTCCATAGGTCAGATTATCCCTGATGGAGCGATGAAGCAGTGATGTGTCTTGTGTCACCATACCGATTTGACGGCGCAGACTTTGCTGGCTGCACAGCGCAATGTCTTGGTTATCAATGGAAATTTGGCCGCTTTTTAAATCATACAAACGCAAGACTAGGTTGACCAAAGTTGATTTTCCTGCTCCTGAGCGGCCAACCAAACCAACCTTTTGTCCAGGTTCAATTGTTAAATTAAGCTTTTTGATAATGGCTAAGTTTTTATCATCATCTGATGTTTGGTAATCTCCGTAATCGAAATTAACATTTTTGAATTCAATTTTTCCTTTGCTGACATTCAACTCTTTGGCATCCAAATCATCCGTTACTGTGAGCGGTTTGGAGATAGTTTCCATCCCTTCTTCGACAGTACCTGTGTTTTCAAAAACACCATTGGCAATTTCCATCATCCAGGTGGCCATGTTTTTTAATTGAAGTGTAAGAGGTAAGACCATTGCGACTTCACCAATTGTTATGACGGAGTTTTGCCATAACAAAATCGTCACCGTGCCAACACCAACTAAGAGTGCGCCATTGAGAACGAAGAGTGACATCCACATAGCTGTAAAATACCTGAATAAGTTTTGTATTTCTTTTGTGTGTTCTTGAATGCCATCTGCTACAAACTTGTCTTCAAAGTCATTTCCTGCGAAAAGTTTTACGGTTTGAATGTTCGTATAACTATCCACCAGACGCCCCGTGAGCATTGAGTGAACTTCGGACATGATGGCAGCTTGTTTTCTAATGCGAGGCAAGAAGTAGCCAAGGATGCTTAGATAAGAGCCTAACCATAGCAAAATTGGAATGGTTAAATATATGGAGGCATTCCCCATGAAGAAGAGTGCTGAAAGAATAAAAGCCACCACGTACCAAATGCTGTCTTGCACCGACATTACTGATGATCTTAAGGCATTACCTGTTTGCATCACTTTATTCGCAATCCTACCGGCGAAATCACTTTGGAAAAAGTGCAGTGATTGCCGTGAGACGTGATGGTGGCTTTGCCAACGTATCAAATTTGTAAAGCCTGGAAACTGAGCATGAAGTGAAATGAGCAACTCTATATACCCAATCAACGGGCGGATAATAACAATGGTTAAGATGATTAAAAATATGCCCTTACCATCTAGCCAAACAGTATCGGTGCTTGTTTTGCTAAATAAATCTACTAACCAGCCAATCGTTACTGGGAGCATAGCGTCCATAAACGCACCTATGGCTGAGACAAAACAAGCAATCGAAATCAAGGGCCAAATTTGCACAAGAAAATATTTATAAAATTCTTTTAGCCCCCTTGGCGGCGCTGGATTTTTTGCCACAGTGAGTGGATCAATCACCTTTTCAAAAAATTCAAATACCCGGATAAACATGATTTCTTTCTTTCTATCTCACGGCTATTAATTTTTAGTGGTGCTTCAGGTTGCCCGCTTGCAACCGCACTACTAAAGCTTATGGGCCTCCGATGGGGCGGCACTCGCGCCGGGCTCCGCCATGTCCTGACGCCGAAAGGGCGTCACTCCTTCTTCGTATATCTCGTTTTTCTATCTCACGACTATTTCAGGCGCTTTTTTGTGGCACTTCAGTTGCCCACCTGCAACCGTTGTAACAACCGCACTTGCGGCATGTCCCATTGCTCAAAAGGGGCAATGCTCCTTCTTCGTAAAATAAATTTTGCGTTTAATTAAGCTGGAGTATATTCCAGATGTCCACAACACATACGCAAAGCAACTAATTCACTTTGGAAATTCTCAAAGCCTTTTAGAATATAAAAAGTTTGTGGCGAGAATATTTACTTACTGAGTTTTATTTTTAGTGAATTTAATTTTTATTAACGATAGCGCCCAGGGTCATGAAAATGAGTTTTATGTCGTAAAACATATTTTTTGATTTTGCATAATCACCATCTCTTTCAGCCAAAAGAGTTGGTGATGACATATCAAGCCCTTCGACTTGAGAAAGCCCTGTTATTCCTGGCAGGATATCTAATGCTCCTGTTTTCATGCGGGCCTCTGTTAGTTCTTCATGATTAGGCAGACCAGGCCTTGGCCCTACAAGTGCCATTTGGCCAAACAACACATTAATAAGCTGCGGCAACTCATCAAGTTTAGAACGCCTCAGGATATTACCTATTTTTGTTATACTGCATGTGCTTGATTCATGAGTTGGCACATGTTTGGTTCCAACAGTCATTGTTCGAAATTTAAGACAAGTGAAAATGTTTCCATTTTGACCAACTCTTTGTTGCTTGAATAACGCAGGACCTTTGGAATCCAGTTTGATCAAAATGGCAATAATGATCATGATAGGAAATAGAAAGATTAAACCAAAAATGGCAGCACTATAATCTATGAAACGCATAGGATTTTTAACTCTTATTCTGCGTGAAAATTTGTATTTATTTCTGTCCCTTATAAAGAGAAAGAAAGAAGAAGTTTAGAAAATAATCTTTTAATGTATTGGTTTGTTTAATTATTTATATTTTCAGGCCATTCATCGACATATTTCCAGCTTGTTGCACCATCAAATTTTTTAAGCTTTATTTTAACTCGTTCTTCAAGCTCTAAAAGCCTGCCATTAATAGCTAATTTATTAACTGCACATTTTTCAGTGGTTTCATAATGAGTTGTGCAGCCACATTTAGAACAATGATGAAAGGCTAACTCACCATTAGACCTTAAATATGAAGTAGTCGCTTCAGATTTCGTTGTTATAACGACTTCAGATGGCTCAAAATAAATCCAAAGAGCACCAATGCGTCTGCAAATAGTACAATTACATGCGGTGAGAGACTCGATATCATTTATCTCTTTTTCGAACTCCAATGTAATATTTTCACAATGACAGGTTATTTTCATCATTTATTCTCGCTAAGCGTGTTCGGGTTCTGACAAGCAAAGTTCTATTTTTTCTCGTAACCATTGATGGCATTCATCGCGTTCAAAACTTCTGTGCCAACCTAGATGAATGTTCATTTTAGGGAGTTTAAAAGGCAATGTCACTTCTGCAGCAGCTACATGGTTTAATAATAATTTTGCGTGTATATGCGGCACTGTCACCAGAACGCTCATTTCAATTGCCATTAATATACCAGCCAATGACGATGATGCCTTGAGTATGCTTTGTCTTTCTAAGCCTTTTTCTATGAATGTCTGTTCTAGAGCCCCAGCTTTTTTAGCGGATTGATCTGTAATGATATGTGGGAGGTTTTGGAAGTTTTTCAGGGTGATTTTTTTATCCTTCCATTCGCTCTTTTTACTTACAAGCGTTATAAAAGGCTCCTCGTTCATTTTCAGCCATGACAAATCGACGATATCTTCCATGATTTCATTTTCAATGACGATAAAATCAGTTTGACCGCGTCTTAAATTTTCATACATGATTTCAGTATTGGTGACGCTTCTTTCAATGTGAATATTCGGAGCTTCTGATTGAATGAGTGCGCGTAATTTTGGTAGAAAATAAAGTTCTGCCATTTCGGGGCAATGAAAGCGGAAAGTGCGTTCTTGAGTACCTGGATTAAATGGTTCTTTGCTACGCAATAAGCTTTCTAAACCAGAGACTATAATATGTACTGATGGGGCGAGTTCTTTGGCTCTGGCTGTTGGTGCTAAGCGCTGACCGGCACGAACAAAAAGTTCATCATTGAATATATAACGTAAATTTGCCAATGCATGGCTAACAGCGGAGGGACTTCGCCCGAGACGGGCGGCTGCTTTGGTTACGCTTGCATCCATTAAGAGTGCGTCCAGGACTACGATTAAATTTGCGTCTAATTCTTTTAAATGCATATTTTTTATGATGCATATTATGCATCTATTGCCTTTTTAATAATTCATTTTACTAAATTATATTTCTTTGGCATTGTCTGGTCAATGCATTTAATCGACCTCCTCTGATTAAGCATTATCTCCTTTGAGGGGTGACTATTTTTTATCTGACCTTTCCCCAATTGAATGGATAGGATTTAAAGATCGTTTCCTCCTCATCTATGAAGCAGCAAAAACTTGCCGTGTAATCCTTTTTGCGATTACACGGCCTTTTTTCTTCTCACGGCTATCCTATGAGCTGACGCTCATAGGCCTCCGAAAGGCGGCACTAAGTGCCGGACACCTCTGGCGTGATGTCCCTCAGTCAGAAGAAGACTGAGCTTCATCATCGTACCGCTAATATATTTACGCTTAATTGCCTAAGGTGTACCCGCGCCAAACTGTGCTAATCTGTGCTATTCTTTTTTCAATGAAAAGATAGAAGAGTTTGAGTTTATGCAACGAGACCTGTTTGAAGACACTGATGATGATAAAATAAAGCTAAGGGACGGAGCTTTTTTATTAAAGTCTTTTGCTCTTCCTTTTGAACAAGAGCTTATGAAAGCTATTCATTCTATAGCTGCTGACGCTCCCTTTCGGCATATGATGACGCCAGGTGGGAGAAAAATGTCCGTAGCTATAACCAATTGTGGTTTGGCCGGTTGGATTTCAGATAAAAAAGGCTATCGCTATGATCATTTTGATCCGCTCTCAAGTAAGGCCTGGCCTAAAATGCCTTTAGAGTTATTATCATTAGCCAAGCAAGCTGCTGAAAAAACTGAATTTTCAAACTTTTCTCCTAATTCTTGTTTGATTAATCGCTATGAGCCTGGTGCGCGGTTGACTTTGCATCAGGACAAAGATGAAGGTGATTTTTCACAGCCTATTGTTTCTGTTTCGATAGGACTTCCTGCCAAATTTTTATTTGGTGGTCTTAATCGATCAGATAAAGCTTTGCGAACCCCGCTCACGCATGGAGATGTTGTTGTATGGGGAGGTGTTTCACGCCTTGCTTATCATGGCATTGATAAATTAAAAGAGGGACAGCATGAGCTTGCTGGGAGTTATCGCTATAACCTTACTTTCAGATCAACAGAAAAAATCGATAATTTAAGGTGAGGCAGGCTCCTGTTCTTTTAAAATTCCTTGTTCCTCTTCAGTGAATAATCTGGATCTCGTTAAAAACCGTACACCTCTTGGTGCTTCTAGAGAAAATCCACTGCCACGTCCTTCGACCACATCGATGATAAGGTGAGTATGTTTCCATGCGGCGTATTGTTGACGGCCTATGTAGAAAGGGCAGTCGGCGATTTCTCCAAGATACACATCAGCGTCACCAGTTTTAAACTCTCCGTTTACATAGCACATTGGAGCACTTCCATCACAACAACCACCCGACTGATGAAACATTAAATCACCATGTGCATCTCTTAACTCATTTACTAACTTTATTGCTTCAGCAGTTATTGAGACAAGTTTTACTGTCTTCATTTTTATTTATCTCCTCTTTCTTAAATTCATAAAAAAGGCGAGACCATCTGGTCTCGCCTTATATGAATTCAGGTTTAGAAGAAGCCCAAAGCATTTGGACTGTAGCTTACTAGTAAGTTTTTGGTCTGCTGATAATGGTCGAGCATCATTTTGTGATTTTCTCTACCAATGCCAGATTGTTTATAACCACCGAATGCAGCATGAGCTGGATAGAGGTGATAACAGTTCGTCCATACCCGACCAGCTTGGATGTTTCTACCCATTCTATAAGCGGTGGAACCGTTTCTTGACCAGACACCTGCACCAAGACCATAGATGGTGTCGTTCGCAATTTTTAAGGCTTCTGCTTCATCTTCAAATTTCGCAACAGAAAGTACAGGGCCGAAAATTTCTTCCTGAAAAATACGCATATTATTATTACCAGCAAAGACTGTTGGTTTCACATAATAGCCTGTGTCAAGGTTGCCGCCCAACATAACTCTATCGCCACCGGTTAGCAGGCTTGCCCCTTCATCTTTACCGATTTTGATGTAAGAAAGAATTTTTTCTAATTGGTCTGATGAGGCCTGTGCACCTATCATTGTGGTATCATCAAGTGGGTTGCCCATTTGAATATTATTCACACGCTCAATTGCCCGCTCGATAAACTGATCATATATCGATGCCTGTACAAGTGCTCTTGACGGACAAGTACATACTTCGCCCTGGTTTAGAGCAAACAATGCAAAGCCTTCTAATGCTTTATCAAAGAACGCATCATCTAGTTCCATCACATCTGCAAAAAAGACGTTAGGAGATTTGCCGCCCAATTCAACTGTTGATGGAATGATGTTTTCGGAGGCGTATTGCATAATCAAACGACCTGTTGAGGTTTCACCTGTAAAGGCGATTTTTGCAATCCGCGGACTAGTAGCTAACGGTTTACCTGCCTCAATACCAAAACCGTTTACTACGTTTAATACTCCTGGTGGAATGAGATCACCAATAAGATCCATCAAAGCCATAATGCTAAATGGTGTTTGTTCAGCTGGTTTTAAAACAATGGCGTTGCCTGCAACCAAAGCTGGAGCCAGTTTCCATGCTGCCATGAGTAATGGGAAATTCCATGGAATGATTTGTCCGACGACACCAAGTGGCTCATGAAAATGATAAGCAACTGTATCTTTATCAATTTCTGAAACGCCACCTTCTTGTGCTCTTGCGCAGCTCGCAAAATATCTGAAATGATCAATTGCTAAAGGTACATCAGCATTTTTAGTTTCTCGAATTGGTTTGCCATTATCAATTGTTTCAATGGTTGCTATTTCAGTAAGGTGGGCTTCCATCCGGTCAGCGATTTTTAAAAGAACTGCCGCTCTATCTGCAGGCGAAGTTTCAGCCCAGGCATCTTTAGCTTTGTGAGCTGCGTCTAAGGCTTTTTCGACATCTGCTGCGGAAGACCGAGCGATTTGACAGACGATATTTCCATCAATTGGAGAGATATTGTCAAAGTATCTCCCATCTGTCGGAGCGACCCATTCACCACCTATGAAATTGTCATATCTGGATTTTATCTTCATTTTCTCTTTTAGAAAATTTAATGCGTGAGTTGGGGTATTTACAATCTGATCCATAGCTTTTCTTCCCTGAATTATCTATTTTGGTAATTATTGCATATTTTTGCGCAATATAACACTTGTAGATTCGTCCAATATATTTTTGTTTTTCTCTTAGACAATTGTCACAAGATAAATTTTAATATGCATATTAAATGCATCATTATCGTTGTTTTGTATGTTTTGATAGTAGAGATTAGTCTTATTTTTCAGGTTATCTTTGCTAGGCTCTTGTGAAAAATGAGTTCTTCGCATGCAGGGTTTTGAAGCTCATGCAACATTCAACGAAAGGTGAATGTTTTGCTGTCTCTCTCACGGCTATTGTTTTTTAACTGCGCTTCAG
>JAJFHW010000102.1 GCA_021775385.1 Hyphomicrobiales bacterium
CGTACCACACCAATCCACGAAAAAAACTTATCTCATAAAGAGGCCGTGATGATGGGGGCAAAATTATTAAAGTCGCGTCATGTGGTTGAAAGTGATGGAGAATTAATGGCATGCCTTGCGGCTGAAGTTGTTGGCGCAATGAATGAAAGTGCCTCTGAGCTTCGTCAAATGTTATTTCGCCAATTGATTAGCAGTAAAGAATCAAGTGAACTGCCCAAAAGGATGGCCCCGATTTTAGAAACTCCACCAGAATTACCTGAGTTTACGCGTGAGGTAAAAGCGATTGCTGCTGAAAGTGCTGTTGGTTGGCCAGGAAACAAACGTGCGTTTATTTCCCATGTGTGGCGCGATTTAAAAGCAAAATTCCCTCTGTGGAGTTTAAACGAAGACGAATATAAAGACATGATTTTAAACGCACAGCGCTCTGGGTTATTACGCCTCACAATCGCTGATCTGCGTGATAAATCTAATGTTGAAGACGTTGCTGAAAGTCGCATCGCCTATAAAAATTCCGAATGGCATTTTATAAGGGTGGAAGATGAGAATGAGTAAAGGACACACCATGACAGTTGCAAGTATGGCAGAAAATGCGACATGGAAGCCAAACGCCCAAACCTTCGAACATTCCATCACCTGGGAAGATGATGTCTGGCGCGTTGATCCGTTTGACGTGGAAGAAGTGCACAAAACCGCACGTGTTAAATTTAACGAAATTCTCGACAGCGTCACATTAGCACCGCATCGTGTGCAATCACGCATGATGCTTTTTCACGGGCAATCTGGTGCAGGTAAAACGCACCTCATTCGTGCTCTGCGCACTTCATCTCATTTAACACGCCGCGCTTATTTCGGTTATGCGCAAATGACACCAGACGTCACCAATTATGCAGATTACTATTTAAGACGTCTCATTAATGCGCTTGAAAAACCCTATGATCCGGTAGACTTCGGCGAAAGCGGCTTGGTGCGCATGTCAAACCGTCTTGTCAAAGAAGCTGAGTTAATCGAAGAGACCCAAATTGAAGAACTAAGAGAAGGTGAATTCAGTTCTGAAGAACTTGACGAGCTCATCACAGACATGGCCGATGATATCGTCTCATCACATCCCTTTATTGAAGAAGACCTAGACGCAAATCTTGTGCGCGCTCTTCTTTATTTACAAAGAAATGATCCGCGTATTGATCAGCGGGTGCGACAATTCCTTTATGGCACGGCTTTAACCAAGCGCAGCCATCAAATGGTCTCAGCCTTAGAGATAAAAACATCTCAAGATCGAGCCTTTGAACTTATTGAATCTATTGGTAAAATTACCTATGCAACGGAAGGGTCTCCGCTTGTCTTCTGTATTGACCAAGTTGAAGATCTGCGCTTTTTTGATGATCCCGAAGAGCGTTTCCAAAAAGCCATTCGTGATTTGATACAAATTGCAAACCGCGTTTCATCTTCAATCGTGTTGATTTCTTGTCTTGATGATTTTTATTTTCAAATGCGTCAATTTCTGCCGCAAAGCTTCATTGATCGTATAGAAAAAACGGAGCCCGTACTCTTGGGCGAAATGTGTAGTGCTGATGAAGCCCGCATGATTTTAAATCGCCGCATTAGCCAGGCCTTTCACAAGGCCAAAGGCACTTCAACGGACGAGACGCCGCCACGAGCCGAAGATATTTTTGGTGAAAGCTTTTTTCATGAAGTAGCTGGCTTGCCGACCAGGCGTTTGCTCGAAGCTTCGCAAACGCGTTGGTTAGAGCTCTCTGGGGAAAAACCCTGTTCGATGGATGAGAAGGAAGCTTCTCAATTCACACCAGCATCACAAACTCCAGCTTCAGTTCAAACTGGTTCGAACCTAACAAACAAATTGACACCAGCCAGAGTCTCTCCTTTGGTTGAAGCGCGCCAAGTCGCAGCTGAAGATCTTAACCAGCTTTGGGAAAAGTTCACATTTGACCATCAGCCAGAAATTCCGGCAGATGAAGGTGAGCTAATGAGCGTGTTGGCAAGCGCATTAGTCTTAGCCAAAGACGAATGCGAACAAGGAACCGAGATAGAGATCGAGCCAATTGGTTGGATCGAAGAAGTCTCAGCTATTGATGTGATCGTCTCTCACGGTAGTGGGCAAAAAGAAAATTCACGCCTCTTTATGTGTAATCGCTCAAGCCAGGGCGGTGGATTGCGCCGTCAAATGGAGCGGGTCATGGCGTCGACCCAAGGCCGCAAACCAGTTGTGTTGCGGGCGAGTGATTTTCCGCCGAATGCTAAAAGTTCGACAGCGGTTGCTGTTCGCCAATATTTGCAAAGTGGTGGCAACCGTTTGGTTATCCCGATCTATGAATGGGAGCGGATGATCATGGTGAAAGATTTCCGTGAAAAATACCATAAAGATCCGAACATCAAAACCTGGACACAGTCAGTCCGGCCGCTCCGGGATTTGCCGTCTGTGCGTATGTTGCTGGGCCTCTCACACGGTGATGATGGCAGCTCAACGACAATGCATAATCAATTAACCGGTGGAGCCGCAGCAGCGCCCAATCTTGAGCTTATTGATACGGTGAGTGAATCAAAACATGAAACAGTGTCTCATGATGGGCTGTCTCAAGAACCAGCAGTTACACCATCTGCCATTGAAACACAGCTCAATGCTCAAATGGAACAAATAGAAAATGACGAAGGCTCACATTTACCAGCTGGTGTTACAGATGGTGTTTTGCGCCTTGGTCATGCCATGCGTAACCCAACAGAATTAGCCAACTTGGAAACAAGTTTGCTAAGACGTCACGCAGCAGTGCTTGGTGGCTCAGGTTCAGGTAAAACTACACTTGCTCTCTCGTTAATCGAACAGCTGTTGATGCAAGATATACCGGCCGTTCTAATCGATAGAAAAGGTGACCTTTGTTCTTATGCAAATTCAGATGTTTGGGAAGATGACCCGAAAGATAATGAAGAACGCCGCGCTCAAAAAGAGTACCTTAGAGAACACACAGATATTGCAGTCTACACACCAGGTCGTACATCTGGTCGTCCAATCTCTATCACGCTCTTGCCACAAGGCATGGCTGACTTGCATGACCATGAGCAGTTAGAGCTGGCCAATATGTCAGCAGCAGCCTTAGGTGAAATGCTTCACTTAGGTGTCTCACCAACTCACCAAAGATATAGCGGCATTCTCTCTGTTGCTCTGAAGTTACTGGGTGAATTTGCTAGAAAAGAAGTAACACTAACAGACCTGATCACCTTTATGGATGAAGAAGAATCAGAGCTGACCGAAGTGATCTCACGGATGGATCCAAATGGCCGTTTGCGCAAAGATTTGGTTGCCCAACTAGATAGTTTAAGTCACCGGAATTATGCACTCTTTGATGGTGCCGGTGAATCCATGTCTATGGATGCATTTTTAGGCCGTGAAAAGCATAAAAAAGAAGGTAAAACAAAGCTTTCCATTATTTACACTGGTTTCCTTGGTGATAATGAAAACATCTTATTTTGGGTGGCTCAGTTCCTCGGCGAAGCCCTGCGTTTCTGTCAACGCAACCCATCAGATGTTCTGCAAGCTATGGTGATGTTTGACGAAGCTGATTTATATATCCCAGCTAACTCAAAACCAGCCACGAAAGAGCCATTAGAAAGCTTACTAAAACGGGCTC
Source organism: Hyphomicrobiales bacterium (assembly GCA_021775385.1). GTDB lineage: Bacteria > Pseudomonadota > Alphaproteobacteria > Rhizobiales > HXMU1428-3 > HXMU1428-3. Next base: position 3,639 of record JAJFHW010000102.1, read on the forward strand.
GTTCTGCCGGTATGGGGCTGATGCTCGCAACACAAAGCCCGGGCGACCTTGACTATAAGTCAAGAGATCAAATCACGTCATGGTTCATTGGTAAGGTGAGAGAAGATACAGCGCTTCGAAAATTACGCGCAGCCTTTTCAAGCGATAGTGGGATCGACCCGGCTCTTGTGTTGCCGAACCAAACAGTTGGCGAATTCCACTTGATTCAAGAGGGCGCAGTGAAGGCGATTAAATCACAACGCTCACTAATTCAGGCTGATCAAGTGCCATTTGACCGGATCGAAGAATTAGGCCGCGAAACTCTCGGCAAAGACCCAAGCAGTCAAATCGGTTTTAAATTTGAATAGATAAAAAAGCGGCTCAAAGTTAGAGCCGCTTTTTTCTTTCCCAAGTTACCTTCTGTTCTTAAGAATGAAGAAATAAGCGCGTTATCCCCAGCTTGGCGTTTCACAAGCAGAATAGATATAAAGAAAAAATAAAACCCACTATCTGCCGAAGACAAAAAACGTAGGCCATAGGCCGTCAGCGCTTAGCGCTGCGCCGTCGCAGGGCGGCAGCTTTGCTACCATTACCCGTGAGACAAAAAAACATCTCTCCACCCGAAGAAGGAGCTCAGCCCATTTCGGGCTGAGGGACAAGGCAGCTTTTCTGCCCGGTGCAAGCACCGCCCCTCGGAGGCCTATGATGTTCAGCTCATAGAACAGCCGTGAGAGATAACATTGAATTCATCTAAAAAGCTTGCTAAATCAAACCATGGCAGATTGTCCCGGAATATATAAATTATCAGAAATGAAAGATGGCCTCTTGGCGCGTATACGCATACCAGGCGGTATCTTGTCATCAAAGCAAGCCAGAGTGTTGAGCTATGCTGCGAAAACCTATGGCAACGGCACAATTGACCTCACCAACAGGGCGAACATTCAATTGCGCGGTATCAAGCCAGAGGCAACTGATGAACTTGCTCAAACACTTTTAACGGAAAAATTAATTTCTCAATCAATTGAGCATGACCGCTTGCGCAATATCACAATGGACCCGTTAGCAGGATTATGTGATGAGCTAATCGATTGTACAGAGTTGGTCAAAAGCTTAGATGAAGCACTCACAACATTAGAGAACCCCGAGCTTTATTCACCGAAAATGGCGTTCGTTTTTGATGGTGGCGGGCAAACTAACATCAGCGCTACCCCTCATGACTTCGCATTTTTAGCTGTTAAGAATGAAGACACAAATTATGAGCCAAAATTTCAGTTAAGCTTGGCAGGAACGTTAACCTCTTACTATCTAGATCCTGAAACCATCATTGATGAGATTTTGAATATTCTAGATCGGCTAAAACCCTATAATGGTTTTTCTAATCAGAGTGAAATTGCAGAAGATCAAACAAAAAACATTCGCATCAAAAATTTGATAAGCCAGTTAGGCGCTGAGCAGCTTTTAGCTATCATCGCACCAAATAAAAATGCCGACCTGGTGGAGCAGAAGAAAAATAAACTCCTAAACCATCCAAAAAATTTAAGCGAACAGATAGATAAAACCAAAAGCGCCATCAATTTAATATCCCCTACCGGACGGTTGAAATTCTTCCAACTAGAAGGCTTGGCTGAATTGGTTGATAGTTATGGTTGCGGTGAACTGCGCCTAACCACCTGGCAAGGAATTCTCCTTCCCTCAATAAAAGAAGATCACATAGCCGACATTTGGGAAAAAGCAGAAGCCATGGCGCAGCTGACACAGCAAAACGAGCAAAATTTACAAATCATCTCTTGTTCTGGCAGTGAAGGGTGCATCTATGGTGGCTTCGAGACAAAATTAACAGCCTTGAATTTACGCGACGAACTTTCTGAATTGGCCATGCCAAACCCAGTATCAATCCACCTGTCAGCCTGTGAAAAGGGGTGCGCTACACGCAATAAAACCCACTATCTCATCATGCAGAAACGCGGCTCTGATAAGATCTCTCTATATACAAATGCAGGCCCAAATACCGAAAAACCTGGAAAATCCATTGAAAAAGAACAATTGATCACTGAAATTAAGAAATTGATCTAACTTCAATTCATGGAATATTCCTGAGACAAAGCAAACTTAAACTTTACGAAGAGAGAACTAGCTCCACTTCAGGCTAAGAATGAAGTATTAGAAGCTTTCAACCTGCGGAAGACAAAAAACTTAGGCCCTAGGCCGTCAGTGTCTAGCGCTGCACCGTCATAGGGCGGCAGCTTCAATACCATTGCCCATGAGACATAAAAGAGAAACTTATACTTGCGCTTTAAAGCGCCTCGCTGCATAACGTGCATTTAATAATGATCAAAAGAATTGAAAAAACTGAATGGACTACATTAAAGACGGCGCTGAGATTTATAAGCGCTCATTCGCGACGATTAGAGCTGAATCTGACCTCTCCAACATTCCTGCAGATCTTGAAAAAGTTGTTGTGCGAATGATTCATGCGGTTGGAACAACAGATTTACCCAAAGATGTTGGGTTTTCAGAAGATGTGCTTCAAAAAGGGCGCGCTGCTTTAGAGGCGGGGGCCCCAGTTTTGTGTGATGCCATGATGGTGGCAAACGGCATAACCAGA
>JAJFHW010000103.1 GCA_021775385.1 Hyphomicrobiales bacterium
CTTCAAATGCAGGGTATGGATGTGACTGTGCTGCATTTGATGCCAACTTTAATGGAGCGCCAGCTTGATAGCGCTGCCGCCTACTTGCTTGAAAAAGAAATTGAGCAACGCGGTATCAAAGTTTTAACAAGAGCCAATACGGAAAAAATCATGGGTGATGAACATGTCGAAGCCATACGGCTCGATGATGGCCGTGAGCTAGAGGCCGACTTAGTTGTGATGGCTGTAGGTATTCGACCGGAAGTAAAACTGGCAGCTGAAGCTGGGCTAATGGTGAATAGAGGCATCCTCGCATCAGATCATTTGCAAACTTCAGATCCTGATATTCTAACCGTTGGGGAATGCGTAGAACATGGTGCCGAATGTTACGGCCTTGTAGCACCGCTCTATGAAATGGCAAAAGTAATTGCAGCCAATCTTGATGGCGATATGAGTGCCAAATACACAGGTTCTGTTACCTCAACCAAGTTGAAGGTAACTGGTATCGATCTTTTTTCCATTGGCGATTTTGCCGAAGACGAAGGGCGAGAAGGCATCATCCTAAGAGATGCAGCAGGTGGTATCTATAAACGACTGATCATTGACAATAATAAGCTTGTAGGGGCGGTGCTGTACGGTGAAACAGGCGATAGCACATGGTTTACCCAATTATTACGTGAAGGCACAGACATCTCAGAAATGAGAGAGACCGTCATCTTTGGACAGAATTTTCAAGGAGGGCCCCCCCTGGACCCTATGGCGGCCGTTGCAGCCTTGCCTGATGAGGCAGAAATTTGTGGTTGTAACGGCGTATGCAAAGGTAAAATCGTCTCTGCCATTAAAGAGAAAGGCTTAAGCTCTGTCGATGATGTCAGAGTACATACCAAAGCTTCAGCCTCTTGCGGAACGTGTACCAACTTGGTTGAACAATTGCTCTCATTATCCTTGGGAGATAGCTTTAATCCAAATGCACCAAAACCAATGTGCCCGTGTACACCACTTGAACATGGTGATGTGCGGCGCTTGATTGTTGCAAAAGAATTGAAATCAATTCCAGCAGTCATGCAGGAACTTGAATGGGGAACATCGTGCGGTTGCGCGAAATGTAGACCGGCTCTTAACTATTACCTGCTTTCAACTTGGCCTGGTGAGTATGTTGATGACAATCAATCTCGTTTCGTAAACGAGAGGCTCCACGCTAACATACAAAAAGATGGCACATATTCAGTTGTGCCACGTATGTGGGGTGGCATTACATCTCCAGATGAATTACGTGCCATAGCTGATGTCGCAGATAAATACAAAATCCCAACAGTAAAAGTAACAGGTGGGCAACGCATTGATTTGTTTGGTGTTAAAAAAGAAGACTTAACTGGCGTCTGGGCAGATCTAAACAATGCTGGAATGATTTCAGGTCATGCATATGCCAAAGGCTTAAGAACAGTTAAAACCTGCGTTGGGAAAGATTGGTGCCGCTTCGGTACACAAGATTCAACAGGTCTTGGCATAAAATTAGAGAAAACCCTTTGGGGCTCATGGACCCCGGCTAAGTTAAAGCTAGCGGTGTCAGGTTGTCCGCGAAATTGTTCTGAAGCAACCTGTAAAGATATTGGTGTTATCTGCGTCGATAGTGGTTACGAACTTCACTTTGGAGGGGCTGCTGGTCTAGAGATCCAAGGCACAGAAATTCTCTGCAATGTTTCAACTGAAGATGAAGTTATGGAGTACACAACAGCTCTCGTTCAGCTTTATCGCGAAGAAGGTTATTATCTCGAGCGGATCTACAAATGGGCCAAACGTGTTGGCTTTGATCGGGTCAGAGAAGTAATTGTAGACGATGAAGAGCAAAGAAAAACACTATCGAAGCGCTTCGACTATGCACAACAATTTTTGCAAATTGACCCTTGGAAAGAATTTGTAGACGGCAAAGACGCACATGAATTTGCTCCAATTAAACCAATCTCATTAGAAGCTGCTCAATAAAGGAGGCTACGCAAATGACAAATGAAAATAATTGGGTAGAGCTTTGTGGGCTAGGCGATATCCCACAACGAGGGTGCCGCGTTGTCGTTACCGACGAAATTAAAATAGCAGTTTTTCGCACGCACACGGATGATGTGTACGCCATTGAAGATAAATGCCCTCACTTGGGCGGCGCGTTAAGTGAAGGCATTGTGCATGGCGCTCAAGTAACGTGTCCTCTTCATAATCTGGTGATCAATCTTATAAATGGCGAAGCTCTTGGCCCAGAACCGGCTTGCGTTAAACATTTCGAAGTTAAAAAAGAAGATGGCAAAGTGTATCTTGATCTTATCCCAGTGAAAAAAGAGGCCGCATAACCATATGGAAAAGGCCGCCCCAGAAACAGGCACAAACACAGGTACAAACACAGTCCCAAACAGAGGCCGAGGCACAGACCCAGTTGCTGACCAATTAACAAAAGAGCTCTCAACAACGATTAAAACAGCCTGCCCCTATTGTGGTGTTGGATGTGGTGTTCTGGCAAAACCAATGCCAGATGGTACAGTTGAAATTAAAGGGGATGAAAATCATCCTGCAAATTTCGGTCGGCTTTGTTCAAAAGGATCATCTTTAGGCGAGACTTTATCTCTAGATGATCGGCTGCTTGTTCCAAAAATAAAAGGTGAAGAAGTAAGTTGGGAAAAAGCGCTGGGCACTATCGCGAACCAGTTCTCATCTCTCATCAAGGAAGAGGGGCGAGGCTCTGTGGCCATGTATGTCTCCGGTCAGTTTCTGACAGAAGACTATTATGTTGCTAATAAATTTATGAAAGGTGCCATAGGATCCGCCAATATCGACACCAATTCACGGCTTTGCATGTCTTCTTCTGTCGCTGGCCACAAGCGTGCCTTTGGCTCAGATACAGTACCAAATTCTTATGATGATCTGGAAAAAGCTGATGTGATCATTTTGGTTGGCTCAAACCTTACCTGGTGTCACCCAATCTTGTTTCAACGCATCGAAGCTGAACAACAAAAAAGAGGTAACCTCAAGCTCATTTGCATTGACCCAAGACGAACCACTACGGCTGGCGCAAGTGATATGCATCTTGCTTTAAACCCCGGCACAGATGTCGCGTTATTCAACGGTCTTATGGCTCACCTTTATGAGCAAGATGTTGTCGATAAAGACTATATCCATCAAAATCTAGAAGGTGAAAATGCAACCAAAAAAGCCGCCTTCTCTCTAAATTTAGATGCAATAGCAAAAATTACCGGACTAACAAAATCAGAAATTACAGAGTTTTACCAGACCTTTGCAAACACAGAAAAGGTTATGACCCTTTACAGCCAAGGCGTGAACCAATCTTCAAACGGAACAGATAAAGTCAACGCCATTTTAAACTGTCACCTGAGTACAGGACGTATCGGCAAAGAGGGTTGCGGTCCGTTTTCATTAACAGGTCAACCCAATGCTATGGGCGGGCGCGAAGTCGGTGGCTTAGCCAATCAACTTGCCGCTCATATGGAATTAAAGAATGAAGGCCACAGGGACATTGTTCAAAGATTTTGGAACGTCAAAGAAGTTCCTTCACAGCCGGGGTTAAATGCAGTTGAGCTTTTTGATGCTGTTAAAGACGGTAAAATCAAAGCTATATGGATCATGGCAACGAACCCGGTCGACAGTCTACCAGACGCAGATATGGTCAGAGAAGCCTTGAAATTATGCCCTCTGGTAATTGTGTCTGACGTCACGCAAAATACTGACACAGCTGAATGTGCCGATATACTCCTTCCAACACTTGGCTGGGGAGAAAAATCAGGAACGGTGACAAATTCAGAGCGAAGAATTTCACGTCAACGTGCCTTCCTTTCGGCTCCTGGAGAAAGTAAAGCAGATTGGTGGCAAATTTGCGAAGTGGCCAAACGCATGGGCTTTGAAGATTTGTTTGCCTTTGAAAGTGCAAGGGATATTTTTTGTGAACATGCGGCTCTCTCTGCATTTGAGAATGAGCAAACGAGAGATTTCAACATAGGGCCTCTTAAGGATTTAACCAATGAAGGTTATGATGAGTTAGAGCCAGTTCAATGGCCATGCCGTAAGGATGAAAACGATGAAATCATCGGGCAGGAACGCCTATTCGCAGATGGTGGCTTTTTCACTGAAAGTAAAAAAGCCAAACTAGTCCCAACACCTTATAAAGAAGCAAGCTCAAAAACATCAATAGAATATCCTCTCATTCTAAATACAGGTCGTATTCGCGACCAATGGCATACAATGACGAGAACAGCAAAAACTCCCAGATTGATGCGTCACATCGGAGAACCATTCGTCGAGCTTTGTAAAGAAGACGCGCAAAAATTCAATATAGAAGATGCTGCAATAGTTGAGTTGAAGAGTGAACAGGGCACAGCCTTGCTTCGCGCACGAATTACTGATGCGCAATCAGAAAACACGATCTTCTCCCCTCTTCATTGGACTGACCAATTCGCCTCAAATGCCCGTGTTGATGCGCTAGTCGCAAAAAACGTAGATCCCTTTTCGGGCCAACCGGAAAGTAAATTCACACCTTGTTCGATAAAAGCTTTAACCCCGAGTTCCTACGGGCTTTTTATCACGATGCAAAAGCCTGATATTAAAAAATTAAGAGAGTTATCTTCAAACCCTTCTGCAGATTATTGGGCGCTTATGCCTATTGATGGCGGTTGGGCAATCGAATGTGCGGGGGATGACCTTATCAATGCTGATCAAACATTGCTAAGTGCGTTCCTCGGCTTTGACATTACAAGAGAAGGTGAACCTTTTGAATTCATTGACCCGCAAATGGGGCATGTGAAACGAGCTTATTTTGAGGGCGCAGCCCTTAAAGGCGTGCTCTTCATTGGTCAAGGACCCATCAACGCCTCACGCGTTTTTATGAAAGAACTTCTGTCTAGAGAATTTATCACAGTGCAAGATAAGTTTGCAGTGCTAACAGGCCGGCCAGCAAAAGATGCTCCAGACAAAGGCGCAATTATATGTAGTTGCTTTAATGTTGGCGTAAACGAAATTAGAGACGCAATTGAAAACCACAATTGCACAACAGTAAAAGCTATAGGCAAAAAACTTAATGCAGGAACCAATTGTGGTTCTTGTAAAACAGAGCTTGCAAAATTGATTGATACAAGCAAGCAAAAGGTTGCAGCTGAATAAAAGTTAGCAACAGAATAGAAGGCATATGCGCTACTTCCCCATATATTATGATATGCAAAATTCAAGCGTGGCAATTGTCGGGGGCGGAGAAGAAGCAGCGCAGAAATTAAGGTTACTCAAAAAAACACCTGCCGAAATCACAGTGTTTGCAGCAGAACTAAATGCAGAGTTAGAAGATAGCTATAAGAATAATCTCATTGATTGGCAAAAAGAACAGCCAACAGAGAAAAACTTGGCTCCATTCAGTCTTATTTACGCTGCAGCAGACGAAGAAATAAATGAGAAAATCGCTCAAATTGCTTATCGCTTAAAAACTCCGCTGAATGTTGTTGATGCACCGGATCTTTGTAATTTCATCACTCCCGCTATCGTAGATAGAGCTCCGATCACAGTCGCAATTGGTTCTGAAGGATCAGCGCCAGTCCTTGCCCGCATGATAAAGACAAAAATAGAAGCACTGCTTTCAACTGACATCGGCAATGTCGCTAAAAAAGCACAAAGCCTGAGGCATTTAGTTGCTAAAAAATACACAAACTTCGAACAACGCAGAAGTTTCTGGGATCATTTGTTTAAAGATGTATTTGCGGGCGCAACCTCTGCAACGATTTATCAAAATGCTTTAGATGACCTAAATCATCTAAATGAGAACGCAGAAGCGGACCACACTCAACTAGTAAATCAAACATTAAAAGGATTTGTCTCTTTAGTTGGCGCTGGGCCTGGTCCAAGCGACCTTCTCACCTTTAGAGCCGCAAGAGCATTGCAATCAGCTGATGTAGTTATCTATGATCGATTGATAGATCCATCAGTTCTTGAAATCATAAGACGTGATGCACGGCGCATTTTTGTTGGTAAAACCCCCGGTGAAAAATGCACGACGCAAGAAGAAATCAACAAACATATCTTAAATGAAGCCAATAAGGGCTTACGAGTGGTTCGCTTGAAATGCGGAGATCCTTTAATTTTCGGCAGGGCTGGCGAAGAGATGGACGCTATGAAAGAAGCTAGCGTTGAGTTTGAAATCATCCCTGGTATTACAGCGGCCAATGCATGCGCTGCTGAGGCAAACTTACCTCTCACCATTCGTAAAGACACGCGTGCTCTAATTTACTTAACCGGCCATAGTGCTGAAGGATTAACTCCCTATAACTGGGCCTCCTTTGCAACAAAAGACGTGATGCTTGTTCTTTATATGGGTGTGAAAATGGCTCCCAAAATTCAAGCTAATCTCTTGGCCGTTGGTGCCAGCCCAAAGTCTAAAATTTCCATTATAGAAAATGGCTGCAAAGAAGGTAGTCGAACCTTCACAAGTACGTTAGGAAGGTTAAGTCAGGAGATAAAACATAATAATGTTTCAAACCCCGCCATTATCCTGATTTCAGTTGAACGGCAAATGGTATCTATCGAAGAAAAGAGATCTGAAGTTGTGAATGCGAGCGAAGCCAGCTAAACTAGGGGGCTAAATAATTATTATATTTAACAACATGTTAAGTCTATATTGAAAGCGCCAAAATTTTGTTTTTTTAATAGCAGATGTTTAGCTGTAAAAATAAAAAAACCGCTCATTCAAAAGGGAAGGAATTGAATGAGCGGTTAAACGAAAGTTAAGTTTAAGCAGCTTTTCCTGAATTATCAATAGGGGAAAGCTGTGTCACATTGTCAGTGGCAAGGGTATCACTCTCCACCACACCAGCCTCATCAGAAACGTCATTTTTTTCAGACATTCCCTCATCAGTTTCACTCTTTTTAGAAAGTGGATTTGATTGGCGTTCATACAAGAAACTTAGAACCTCTTGGCGATAATGATTGTAGGTCGGGTTGTTCGCTAGACGCACTCGGTTACGAGGGCGAGGAAGGTCAATTTCAAGAACTTGCCCAATGTCAGCAGCTGGTCCGTTACTCATCATGATAATTTTGTCAGAGAGCAAAACAGCTTCATCAACATCATGCGTAATCATAACAATGGTGTTGTTCAGTTTTTCCTGAATGTCCATGAGGCTCTCTTGCATATGAGAGCGTGTTAAAGCGTCGAGTGCGCCAAATGGTTCGTCCATCAACAAAACTTTTGGCTCCATAGCCAATGCCCGTGCAATACCAACACGCTGCTTCATACCACCAGAAATCTCAGAAGGCAGTTTATCAAGCGCATGATCCATATGAACAAGATTGAGATTATGTAAAATCCACTCATGCATTTCTTTTCTAGTTTTCTTGCCCTTGAAAACCCGGCGAACAGCAATAGCTACATTTTCATAAACAGAAAGCCATGGCATCAATGAATGGTTTTGAAAAACAACCGCGCGTTCAGGTCCTGGCCCATCAATCTGTTTGCTTTCAAGAACAATACCACCCTGGCTAGCTTCTAACAGCCCGGCAATGATATTGAGAACTGTTGATTTGCCGCAGCCCGAATGGCCAATGATAGAAATATACTCTCCCTTGTTAATGACAAAATTAACATCATCCAAGGCGCAGAATTCTCCAGTCGGTGTCGGAAAATTCATAGTGACATGGTCAATATGTAAATATGCAGAGTTCATTGTAAGTCTCTTTCAAATGTTAAATCGGTATTTAGCGAAGCACGGCATTTTTATCCCAAGAGATATAGCGTTGTAAGGTGAGCATCAGATAATCAAGAACAAAGCCGATGATGCCAATAGCCAATACAGCCACCATGATGCGTCCTAATGAATTGGAGCTTCCGTTTTGAAACTCATCCCAGACAAATTTCCCAAGTCCTGGGTTCTGAGCCAACATCTCAGCTGCAATCAGCACCATCCAACCAATGCCAATTGAAAGACGTAAGCCTGTGAAAATCATTGGAATTGCAGAGGGGAGAACAATTTTCCATACCTTTGTAAAACTGGAAAGCTGCAGCACCTTCGAGACGTTAATAAGATCCTTATCAACACTCGCAACACCAACAGCGGTGTTGATCATTGTTGGCCACATGCAGCAAAGCGTGACAGTCAAGGCAGAAATAATAAAAGATTTAGAAAATGTAGGGTCATTCGACACATATACCGCACTTACAATAATCGTAACAATTGGCAGCCATGCCAAAGGAGAAATCGGTTTAAATATTTGAATAATTGGATTGATTGCCGTGTAAAAATTTTGCGATAACCCTGAGATAATCCCAATCGGTACTGCAATGATGGTGGCGACTAAAAAACCAAAGAACACAGTAACAAGGCTTGTTAGGATTTGATCAAAAAATGTCGGCTTGCCAGTATAATTTCTAATTTTAACTTTTGCATTTGGATTCTTAGCCAGCTTTTTAGCATTACGCTTTACTTGGCGTTCATAGAAGGCGTCCGCTTTGCTGCGTTCTTCATAATGTTCAGTAACCAAATTGCCAAATTGTTTACTCACTTCAATTGGTCCAGGAACGAGCCCAAGAGAGGTTTTTATCTGAGAAGCGCTGAGCTCCCAAGCAAACAAAAACAAAACCATTGCAGTGATCGGGATCATCAGCTGCTTAAAACCATCTTGAAAGTTAATTTTAGTGCCCTGTTGTGTAAAGGGTAGTGAAAGAAGAGCCATTTTAGTTTTCCATTTTGTTTCGCAAATTAGCAAATATAAAAAAACGTAAAAGATAAATTTTCTCCTGGCCATAAACCCCTATGGCCAGGAGAAGGTTGTAATGGTTTATTTAGCCATTACCTTGCCCCCCGTGACAGTTTGCTTTTCCTTCAAGCCAATTTTAAATTGCTTGAGATAATCATTTGGTTTGCGTCCATTAAATGTGATTTCATCAATGAATTCAGATTGAGGAGCGCGGTAACCATCAGTGCCAGCTGGGATTTCTTCAGCCTTGATTTTACCTTCGTCAATCAAAAGCTTAGCCGCTTTCAAATAGATGTCTGGCTTGTAAACTTTCTTGGCCATTTCATCATACCAGCCGTCAGGCTTGTGATCTGTGATCTGACCCCAGCGGCGCATTTGAGAAAGATACCAAACCGCATCTGAGTAATAGGGATAAGTCGCGAAATAACGAAAGAACACGTTAAAGTCAGGAACGTCTCTCTTATCACCTTTTTCATATTCAAACGTACCTGTCATTGAGTTGGCAATAACAGCCTCGTCCGCACCAACATAAGCTGGTTTAGCTAGGATCTTCACAGCTTCGACGCGGTTAGCATTATTGTTCTCATCCAACCACTTAGCTGCGCGAATAAGAGCTTTGACCATAGCAAGCGTTGTATTCGGGTATTTCTTGGCAAAGTCAGCTCTGATACCAAACACTTTCTCTGGGTTGTTTTTCCAGATTTCATAGTCTGTGATCACAGGCACACCAATACCTTTAAACACGGCTTGTTGGTTCCAAGGCTCACCTACGCAATAGCCATGAATTGTTCCAGCTTCCATTGTTGCAGGCATCTGTGGGGGAGGGGTTACAGAAAGAAATGCATCAGCTTGAATTTGACCACTTGTGTCGGTTTTAGAGTAATACCCGGGATGAATGCCACCGGCAGCTAACCAATATCTAAGCTCGTAATTGTGAGTAGAGACGGGAAAAACCATACCCATTTTAAAAGGCTTACCATCTGCTTTATACTTATCAACCACTGGCTTTAAGTAATCAGCTTTAATTGGGTGAACAGGCTTTCCATCTTTATGAGGAATGTGTTTTTTCATTTCCGCCCAAACAGAGTTGGAAACAGTAATGCCGTTACCGTTTAGGTCCATTGAAAATGGTGTGATGATATGAGCCTTAGTGCCATAGCCAATGGTCGCTGCAAGGGGTTGCCCCGCTAGCATATGTGCACCATCTAATTGCCCATCAATCACGCGGTCAAGTAGCACTTTCCAGTTCGCTTGCGGTTCGAGAGTGACAAATAAACCTTCATCTTCAAAGAAGCCTTTTTCATAGGCAATGGCAAGAGGCGCCATGTCAGTGAGTTTGATAAAACCGAATTTCAGTTCATCTTTTTCTAACTCAAGCTCAGCTGCATGAAGGCCTGAGACTGAAAGTGATGTAAGAGTTAAAGCTGTGGTTAAACCAACAGCCGTTCGCTTCATAACCTTTTTAATCAACTCAGAAAATTTCATAAAAATTGGTCCTTTTTAAAAATAATTAGTCACCTATGGTGCTTTATAAATCGGGATAAGACGGCGCAAGCTTCTGATTAGAACATTAAGGGAGGAAAGTATGCGCACCTTGCCCGATCTTAGTAATTGCTTAATCAATATTTGTGCCAAAGACATAACTTGTTGAAAAATATATGTAATTTGCATAAAAGAAGTTGTCGAAGATTAAATGTGCATAAAAAATGCACATCTTTATGTTGTGTTCAAAAAACATGCAGACAAAATGTGCATAAATTTTAATCGGTAAAAGACAACTTAAATTTGGAAGGTGCGATTGCTTAATTAATTTGCAAAAAACTATGCTAAGAATTAAATAATAACCATATGTGATGGGATAACTTCAGTGCTTAACCTTGAGAAAATACAATAATCATGATTTATCAAAAAAGCGGATTGTCGGGCGGAAACTGACAATCGGGTGTGGTGTAATAATTATAAAACGCCTGACTTAAATAGAGGTCTTAAATTGAGTAAAAAAATCATAGTCATTCTTAGTCTACTACTCCCTCTATCTGCCTGTCTTTCAGGCAAAGAAACTGGGGGGCTAATAAAAAGCACAACACCCAATGAGAAAACTCGGTTAATCATCTTAACTGTTGGGCAAGAGGGCCTCTATCAAGAGGCTGTACAGTCTATTCTTCCCACTAAGTCACCAGTAAAATTTTTAACCGTAAAGACTTTAAAATTCCATGACCAGGATGGGTTACATACTTGCGGCTACGCGAATTATAAAAATGAAGCAGGGCAAAGTAGTGAGACTCCCTTTTACGTAGAATTACGCAAAACCAATGAGAAGTATGGTGTTCATCGAGGTCAAGTCGGTACCGATGATGAGAAGAAAGCAAAAGTAAAATTCGTTTGCCGTCATCACAAACTATAAAAAAGGCCCGTGCTTTTAGTGCTTAAAGAGTGGTGACCCAAAAAGCAATAAAACACGGTCCAGGGAGCAACGGAGCAAATTTAAAAATTAGGCAATGGCTTTATAGTCGACCTCTTCAGCTTGCAAAGCTTTTTGAAAAGAAGGGCGGCTACTAATGTTGGTGATCATTTTTTTTACATTACCACCGAGTTGAATTTGCATTGGAAAAAACGAGCCCCAATTCGCATAAACTGCGAGTAGAAAATCAGCTGCTGCTGGTTTATCTCCTGTCACATAATCTGAAGTTTTCAAATGCTCATCAATCGATTGCCACAATCCTTCAATGACCTTTGCTTGCTTATTCAAAAGAGAGAGTTTCAGGTCCTCATCTTCTACATTTTTTGCAACATAAAATAATTTTGAATAAGCTACATGTATTGTCGCATTCGCGATCATCAGCCATTCAATGGCTCTTGTACGCGCTTCTCCAGATTGAGGAAGCATATCACTTTTATGTTTTTCAAGAATGTGCAGAATTATAGCAGCACCTTCACGAATAATCTGTCCGTCATCATCTAAAACAGGCACAGTTTTAGGTGGACTGAGAGTTTCAAAGTTAGATGTATCAGCCGCCTTGATAAGTTCAACGGGTAAGTTGAGTTCATTTAAAACCGCATGAACCCCCATAGAACAGGCACCAGGTGAATAATATAATTTGTAAGTCATCGTTTTTCCTAAATGTTAAAGTGAGAAGAAAGGGACGTTAAGTTGATAAATCAGTGATCAGTTGATCCATCAGATCAAAAGCCGAACGGTGCTTAAGTAAGCCCGCACCTTGCCCAGCATAGTGAGAGGAGAATTTCGTATTTGCTTGTTCAGCTGCAGCCTGCTTAAGAGGATTTGCAAAAAAACTTTGTATGGGAAATGGCAAAGGAAACTCAGAGCACGCTTCGCACTGTGAAATAAATTCATTCGGAATGAAGCGAGCAAGCCGTCCTGTAAAGCTACGGCTAAGAACTGTGTTCTCAGATTTATTGTTGAATAGAGACTGTCGATGCAAGTTACTTGTACCACTTTCAGCGCAAGCAAGAAAGGCGGTGCCAAGTTGGGCAGCCTCTGCGCCCAAAGCAAGAGCCGCCTTTATTCCCCTTGCATCGGAAATGCCACCGGCCGCGATCACAGGTTGTGGCACCGCATCAACCACTTGTGGCACCAGGGCAAGAGTACCTATAAGGGATTGCTCCGCTGGTTTTTGAAACGCAACACGGTGACCACCAGCTTCAAAACCTGTCGCCAGAATAATATCAACCCCAGCATCAGAGAGGGTCACAGCTTCATCAACAGTGGTCGCTGCCCCTAGCGTGAGGATCTCTTTTCTCTTGCATTCTTTCAATATTGCTTCATCAGGAACACCAAAGACAAAACTAAAAACAGGAGGAGACATTTCAAGAAGGGCGTCAACCTGGTTCTCAAAATCTTCATAAAACGTTTCAGGATACCTTGGGTAAGTTAAATTGAGCTCATCATAAAACGGTTTGAAAGGCTCGAGATACATTTCAAACTGAGCTTCACTCATTGTAGCAAAACCATCATCATAATTTGAAACCCAGAGATTAATGGCAAAAGGGTGGGCAGTAACATTTCGAATGTTTGTGATGAGTTTCTTTATCTCTTCAGGTGGAAGAATATGAGCACCATATGATCCAAGACCACCTGCATTCGACACCGTTGCAACGAGATCAACCGTAGAAAGGTTACCACCAAAGGGGCCCTGAATAATCGGATATTTTATATTGAGTAGAGTTGTTAAACGGTTTGATTGAAACATCTAAATTTACCCTAAAAAGAAATTCATAAAGAACGGCTTTGTAAAAAATGAACAATTGTGTGTTTTCTAAAGTATCTTTAGGGTAATATAGTTACGTGGTAACTATTGTATAGTAGGTATTTGACTGAAACTTGATTTTAAACTATCCATTTAGTGCCTTAGTTACCAGCTGGTAACTACTAAAAATATGGATTCTAAAAATTAAGGTTGCGAGGAAAAAAATGATAGTCAGAAGAAAAAATAAGGTGGCACCGCCTCCTATGAGTTGTCCTCTTTCAGCATGCCTAAGTATCATTGGAGGGCAATGGACACCGAATATAATTTGGTTCTTGAGTGAACAACCAAGACGGTTTAGTGAGTTAAAGGATGATATTCAAGGGATTTCACCTAAGGTTTTAACAACCAGATTGCGTAAGCTCGAATCTGATGGAATTGTCCTAAGATCAGTTATGCCAACCTCTCCGCCAACTGTTGAGTATTCTCTAACGGAACTTGGCAAAGAACTCAAACCAGCGATAGAAGCCATCGTAAGGGTGGGGAAAAAGCTTAAAGCTTTAAAAAACAAAACAACTGAATAGGACGCAGTGCTAAGAAAACTTAACTATTGTCCAGGCGTATTTTCTATAATGAGCCGTGTTTTCTTTAAGAAAGTCGTATTTTCTCCTTAAACAAGTATAATAACCATAATCAAGATCAAGCTTTTGTGAATTTATAGGCATACTTTAAAAACAAATAGTGCCGAACGAACAATGCTAAAATGTTGCCGGGGTTAACCTAAATGTTATTTTGAAGCGCATGTATGAGAAGAAATATGACAGAGAAACAAATTTTAAAAAGATGTTTTTATTCACTCGCACTTTGTCTTGTGAGCTTTCTTACAGCCTGTTCTAATAATGCCAACAGTAATTTTATAACAGGTGACGGAATAGACCAATCTCCTGTTGATCTAAGTGCAACCAAAGAAAACTCTGAAGATGGACAAAATGTAGCTCTTAGCAAAAATGAGCACGGAACACAGTCAGTTAAGCAATCCATAAATCAAACTGATATTAAAAAAGCAATTCATAGATACAGGCTTGAAGCTAAAATTGATACCGGTACAATGCAAGTTATAGGCGCAGACTTAAATGGTGATGGTATTGCTGAAGGTTTGGTTTTGTTTAAAGGGAATGAATGGTGCATTTCCACGGGTTGTACTCTGGTGATATTCGCGAAAGGAACAAATGGTTTCAGACGCATGACGCGTATTCGCCGCGTAAAAGGCCCTGTTCACGTGGCGCAAAAATTTACAAATGGTTGGAGAGATTTAATTGTCAGAACGGGAAATGCTGGGATCGGTGAAAATTTGGTAGCTCTTAAGTTTAATGGCAACTACCCGCAAAATGCGACCACCATTACAGAAAAATTAGCATTCGTACCCGATAGAAGTGAGTTGCTTTTTCAGGCAGAAAACCAGCAGGCCCTGAAAACTGAATAGAGAAAACTGAATAGAGAAAATTGAGTAAACGCATATCTTAATTTCGGAAATTATATTTTATTCTAATCATCTCCAAGCATGAGCTAAACAATCTTCTGACTGTTGATAGTAGTGTGCTCATTAGAAAAGACTAAGCTCATAGTCATTCCAATAAACTCAAAACTTTAGGTAAAAACCTCTTTTCAAAGCTAAATGCACTCAAATGTCAGATTTGAGTAAGTTCTGCTGTGTCTAAGGCTGCTTTTTGAAATGATCGATTAGCTCCAGCTATCAGAAAAAGAGGCGATTTTTCTTCACTCTCATATTATAATCTAATCAAATCTAAACTGCGAACGAAAGGTTCAGGCCCTGAATTTCCTTATCAATATGAAAAGGAAATAATGAACTCTAAGGCCTTTAAACTCTAACGGCGTTGATGGAAGGGATGCGGGCTTTAATGAAAAATGCAGTAAATACGCCCTTTTTAAAGCAAGTCCTAAGTGACAAGCTAATTACAGGTACAGTTGTTTTCCTCCTATTAGTGGCATCCAGCTATTATGCCTATCTTCATTTGCGCTCTCCAAGAGAAAATCTTCTTTCTGGAAATTACTCGGTAGCTTTTTCTCAATATTCAAAAAAAGCTAACTCTGGAAATGTATCTGCACAAACAGTGATCGGAAATTTATATTTTCTAGGGCTAGGGGTTAAGCAAAATAAATTAACCGCAGCCCGTTGGTATTTAAAAGCAGCTCTAAAAGGTTATGTGCCGGCTCAAATAAATTTAGGACAAATGTATTGGAATGGGCAAGGGCTGCCATTGCTGCCACTTAAAGCGATGGGCTGGTTTCATTTAGCCAGGAAAAATGGCAGTAAGCGAGCCAATGGACACATTCGATATATGATAAGAGCGAATGTAATTCTGACCAATATGATCCAGGAGGCAAAAATAAAATATGACAACATAGATATAGTAAATAGTCGTTTCTCAAAAATGGGAGAGACAGCTTTTTTGTTGAAACAGGATTAAGCCGTAAATCCAAAATGAGAAAATTTCATCAGGTTTGAGAATGACAATACGAAAAAAAACAAAACCTTTTACAGAGAGTAAAACCCATCCGTTCTATTATTTTTTAGTTTGGTTTCTTATGTTTAATTTAATTATTTTTTCTGGGTTTGTAATGGTGGATCAAGGCTATGGAGAAAAAGTACTCAATGCTGATCGCAGCTACATCTCATTTCTCATAGCAGCGATTTTTCTTGGCTCGTCAATTTATTGTGCCATCCACATTTTCAAATCCTGCCAATATTTAATCAGGGCAGAAATGCTCATACAATCCGTTAAAGAAAAAGGTACAAACACGGCACATACACAAAAAAGAGATCTCTCGGAACAAAGAAGCCTTGTTGATGATTTTATCACTGAGCTGGCGGCTACTTATAAAACTCAAGAAAATGATAAATCAAATAATGGAATTAATCAGGCAAATTATATTTTTGAAATCTATGTGGATGAGCTTCGGAGCCCTAGCGAAATTCTTGGCTTCATCATAGACGTTCTCATTCGTCTTGGGTTGATAGGAACCATTATCGGGTTCATTCTTATGTTGCAAAGTTTTGTATCAGGCCCCAGTCCAAGCGCAGAAAACATTCAAGAGCTCCTCATAACCATGAGCAGTGGTATGGGCACAGCCCTGTACACAACATTTGCCGGGCTGATTGCTTCAACTCTTTTAGGAGTTCAACAAATTTTACTCAATAAAAATGTTGAGAAAATTATTGCCTCTCTCATACGGCTCTCTGACAAGAAATTTTTAATAAGCTTCACATCGACGGATCAAACAGAAGATATCTTAGCTGATGATATCCAGCATGTGAAAGTGTAGGACAGTGTGGCAATTCGGGTAGGAACAGGCAAAAAAAAGAATAATGGAGCAGATCCATTTAGTGACCTTCTTTTTAATTCACTGCTTGGTATTTCTCTATTATTTTTCATTGCGATCATATTCATCAACCCAAAAACCAAAGAAGGTGACGTTGAGATAAATGCCTATTTTGTAATTACCGTTACGTGGAAGGATTTTAGTCCTGACGACATAGATGTATGGGTCGGTGATCCACTAGGAAAAAAATTGTGGTTCAAACAAAGAGAAATAGGACTGCTTCATTTGGACCGCGATGACCGCGGTATGGAAGATGATCGTATCACTGTAAATAATGAACTTATTGAAAACCCTCTCAACCAGGAAATTGTGACAATTAGGGGTGTTTATCCCGGGCGTTATACTGTGAATGTGCATTACTATAAATCCGTATCAAACGAACCCGTTGATGTCTTAGTCAGAATTTTTAAATTACGACCAGACTATCAAGTCATAGTTGATGAAACGGTTACGTTAGATACAAAAGGAGCAGAAAAAACAGTTGTAAATTTCACGCTCGGGCAAGACGGACAGATCGTCAAAAAAGATAAAATACAAAAACAGTTGGTTGTATTTAGGGAATAACACGCAAGAGAATATAGCGGATGCTATGTGGGCATCAGAAGCGTTGGTAAAAAGAGCGGATGCTATGTGGGCATCTAAAGCGCCGTTATAGAGAGTGTAAATGTAGTAAGGAAAGTTACTAAACGAAGAAGGACCTCAGGCCCCTTTCGGGCTGAGGGACATGACGCCAGGGGCGTCCGGTGCCTAGCACCGCCCCTCGGAGGGCCTGTCGCCTTTAGCGACAGAATAGCCCGTGAGAGAAGAGAGAAAATATTAAAATGTTGGACAGTTTGGGCTTAACCGTTTCGTACCTGGTGTTGCTGGCTGCACTCTTATGTATGCTGCTATACACGCCATGGCATTGGCTTTACAAAGCTCTGATGATTGGTGTTGTTTCTGTGTTTTTTTATGTCACCTATTTCTCAATACCTGAATTTTATGGCTGGCCAACATCTAAACACCGTCCGCAAAAACTACAAATCATAGCAATCTATATTGATGCGCCAAATAAAATATATTTATGGGGCCATGATATGGACTATGGCATAGCAGGAACAAGGCCACGAGCTTACGAATTTAATTATTCTACCAAATTAAATAATTCGCTCCATGAAGCTTCAAATAAATTAAAAAAAGGGTTTCCTATGATAGGAGAATTCGTGCCCTTGCCAAGCACAGTGAAACGCATAACTGAAGGCGAAATAATAGAGCGGCCAGATGATTTTAATTTGATTATTTATGATGTTCCTGAAGCACTCGCTCCATCAGGAGAAAAATAATATTCATTTGATGAATTCTGCTAGAGCTTGTCACACTAAAAGCGGATGCCGGTTTTAGGAAAATGCAAAAACCAAAACACTGAAAATTCGTGCTTTGGCTTTTGATAAATAAGGAAGGATTATTCAGAAACTTCAAAAGAAATTTTACAAGTGACACGGTATTCTTTTGCTTTGCCGCTTTTGGAAATGATAATGCTTTGATCTTGGACCCAAACAGATCTGATGTTGTTAACAGTCTTTGAAGTCCGCTTAACAGCGCTCATAGCGGCATCTTCCCAAGATTTAGTTGAGCTTGCCATTGTTTCAATAACTTTTAATACAGCCATTTTTATTATTCCTTTTCATGTTTTTTAAGAGACAAATCTGGTAACTGATTTGTTTTAAAGGAAAAATAAGACTGAAAATAGGTTGTTCTGATAAAGTGGTAAACAGAACTCCAATAAGAGGAAAGAAACCTGAATTACGCAGTTGAAATCAAAAATTCAGAGGCAATCCAGGCTTGTAAATAGCCAGCAGCTTTCAAAGGCGCTTCTTCAGAGGGCCAGTAAGTACCAAGCATTTCACAAATCTGACCAAAATTAGCTCCCTTATTGGCTTCGTCCCAGATCATGGCTTCGTCATAACTCATTGTTCTAAAACGAGCCATATTATCGCCGCGCCATGAGATGATCTCAATAATGAGTGCTTTTGATTTGCTCTCAACAAGCTCTTCCTCTTTATGTAATGAGGACCATATTTCAGAAGCATTGGTTTTTAAAGAAAGTCTAGTCGTAGATGGATGAGCTTTAAAACCAAGTGTTGACCAATCTTCAGGAGACAATTGTGCAAAGTCTTCCCTTGTCAGTGGCTTATTATTAGAAGCATCAAAAGCAGTTCCAAGTGCATATTCAAGGTGAGCCAATTCCCCGCATTCAGGGTTATTAATTAACTCAGGGTGCTTAGCTAAAAATTGTGGGAAATGTCGCCCAAACCACCGCGCATTTGGATTGTCAGAAGGGTGAACTTCATAATAATCCTTGGCGATATTTTCGAAATTTTCATCACCCATATAGGTTAATGTTTTAGGGAAATCATTTTCAAGAAATTCAATGAGCCGAGCACCATATGCATGCTGGTAAACATTCAACAAAACGGCTCGTTCTTCTTTAGATGTGTCGACAATGTCATCCATTACCGTTGCATCTTGCTGTAAGATTGATTTCTGAAACTTATCTTGAATTTCTTTAAGTGTGCTCATGAAATAGGATGCTTGTGTCGTTTGTTTCTTTTACGTCTTAATAAATTAAGCCGCCTGCGGTTTCAGTTGGGGGTGAATCTCGTATCCAATGTTTCTTATTTTTTCAAGCTCGGGCATGAGTTCGGCAAGAGGCGGTATATTATCATCACGCTCAATGATTGTAGAAACAGGGCCAAAACGTTTTTGGCAAGCTCGGTATAACTCCCAAACTTCATCACGAACAGGGGCATCATGAGTGTCAACAATATAGGTCTCGTAATCACTGTGCCCAGCCATATGGAATTGAACAACCCGGTCTTCAGGGATGCCGTTGATAAACTCCATTGCATCAAATTCATGATTATATGAGGAAACAAAAACATTATTCACATCAAGCAAAAGCCAGCATCCAGTGCGCTTAGTTAACTCACTGATGAACTCCCATTCACTAAGCTCAGATTGTTTAAAACTCACATAACTCGATACATTTTCAAGAGCAAGTGGATGATCTAAAAAATCTTGAACGGTGTTAACACGCTCAACAATATGATCAAGAGCTTCAGCCGTATAAGGAAAAGGAAGCAGATCATGTAGGTTCACGCCGTGAACACCTGTCCAACACAAGTGATCCGAAATCCATTTAGGTTGGACGTGCTTGGCTAGTTTTTTAAGTTCAGTTAAATAATCCATATCAAGAGGTTGTGTTGAGGCAATAGACATGGAAACTCCATGCATAACAACAGGGTACTTCTCTTTGATCTGATCAAGAATTTGCATTGGGCGCCCACCTGGCACCATAAAATTCTCCGATACCACTTCAAACCAGTCAATCGGTGGGTTGCCTTCTAAAATATCAGTGTAATGCTCAGACCTAAGGCCTAGACCAAATCCAATAAAAGGAGGACGGGAAGATTTTTGCTCGCTCATAATTCGATCACTTATCTTAAATTAGATCACTCAGAAGAGGCTCTTTATTATTGGGTTTTGACCTAAATTTATTCCGTTTAAATACATTTTAGCAGTTTATAGAGATAAAATTAAATGCCCCTCTGCAAATGCAGAGGGGCACGATATATTATTTCTTTTTCATTTCTTCAAGCTTACCGCCAACAGCAGTACATTGCTCTTTAGAAAGTTTAACAAAGCCTTGGCCTTTACATGCGTTTTGACCTTTGCAAGCATTGGTAGCTGTTTTACAAGCGCTGTGACCTTTACAAGCAGTCACACCATAGCAAGCAACATCACCTTCATGTGCTGAAACTGTAGTTGATACAGTTCCACTAACCATAAGTGCAGCAGCTGCAGCTGCAAGTGCAGCACCTGAAGTTTTAGAAAGTTTCATAATTTAGCTCCGTATTTTTTGAAATATTATTATATAATCGCATCAAATATTAAAATTATCAGCGACCATCAAAAGCATATGCTCTTCAATCTAGGCAGGAAAATGAACTCTACTTCACAAAAACTTGAGCTGCGACAATAAGTGAAGGAAAAGGGCCGTAAAATGAGAAAAACATGCGTTTTTGTAATAATTTAACTGTGGATAGATTATGCAAAGACAAAATTGTTACGCTTGCCATTTTGGAAATTATAAGGCGATGATTATTTGTAGAAAATAAAATGGAAATTAAATCGAGTAATAATGGGACTTCATCTAATTAAAATGGCAGCGGGGATTTCAAGTTTACAGCAGCTTGAAGAACGTCAGACTTTTGTTCGCGTAAGTGGTGCAAATATTAATCGACTAAAAAAAACAAAAGAGATGGATCTCATTCACGTCACACGTTTTTTCCCAAAACGGGCAGATGAAATTCTAAATGAAACAGTTACTCCGCCAGGTTCACTCTATTGGGTCTTTCAAAAAAGAATTCAAGCAAGACAAAAAATTGTAGAATTTCGAGAAATGCCAACTGAGGGAGGCCCAACTAAGTGCGGCATCGTACTCGAAGGGCCGTTAGTTCCTGTTGAAATGATGCCGAGAAAAGCATTTCAAGGCTGGCGCTATCTAACAGAAGATGATGCCCCAAAAGATTTAGACCACAGACGTGGTAAAAAAGAAGAAATCCCTCCACAAATGCACGCTGATTTAATCGAGCTATGTTTGTTATAAACACGAACGAATAGTCGCTTTCTAGAGACATAACTCGTACTGAAATCACTAAGGTTGATTTCTCTCACCTTTGAAGCATTCTTTCTCTTGTGATAGAACGTTTCAAATAACAAAATTAGATTATTAAAAGAGTTTTGAAAGGATTGATCCATGAGACGTCATTTTGGCGGATTTTTAATTGTCGCGGGGTTAGTAGCCTCCGTTGTAACAATGAGTGGGGATTTAAGAGCTGATAAGTATCAAAAAGCCAAAACACTTGAAAAAAGTGGTCAACCTAAAATGTTGCTATCAGTAACAACATTTAAAAACCCTGAGTCAGTTTTATTTGATAAAAAGAGAAAACAATTTTACGTCAGTCAGGCCAATTTCGCGGAAAAAACGGGCGGAGGAGCAATCGCTCTTCTTAGTGATACCGGTGTGATTAAAGAGCTAAATTGGATCAGAGGTCTAAATCACCCAAAAGGTTTAGTAATGAACGGCGATAAACTATATGTCACCGATGTTTCAGAACTAGTCGAAATTGATATTCCTTCAGCAAAAATTGTAAAAAAATATCCTTTAAAAGGAGCACTCTTTTTAAATGACCCGGCAATAGGCGCTGATGGATCAGTTTACGTAGCTGATACTCTAACAGATACTATTTCAAAGCTTAATGCAGATGGTACCTTTAGCGTCTGGTTAACAGATGAAAAGCTGGATAGCCCAAATGGCTTGGTCGTGGTCGGCGATTATTTATACATTAGCAGTTGGGGAAAAACAGTCGGAACAACAGTTCAGGCAATGATAGACGCTAAGCCAACAGGTAAATTGCTTCGTGTAAAATTAGCCGACAAAACTATCGAAGTTTTAAGCAAAGGTCCTGTTGGAAATCTGGATGGAATTGAGCCAGATGGCAAAGGTAATTTCTACATTTCAGATTGGGTAGCAGGAAATATATTCCATATTTCAGCGACCGGTTCTCTATTAGCCAAATATGAAATGGCCAAAATTTTAGGCCTAAAATCAACCAAAGGCCTTGCAGATATTGAGTACCTGGAAAGTAAAAAACAAATTTGGGCACCAATGATGTTAAATGGTGCTGTTATGGTCTTTTCTGTGGCAGAACCGCGTGGTTCACATTAATTGATCATCCCAAACCACTGATCTCGTTGTCAAAGTGAGGTAGCAAAGCTACCTCACTTTTTTTATGTCCAAATTAATTATTTACTGTTTAATTTCAATGAGATCACGAGATATTTCAAACTCGTAAGTTTCATTAATATAAGTTTATTCTCTCTCAAAAATTCTGCCTTCTTTCCATGTTTCCTTACCAATCAATCGGATCTGTATAGTAAATTGTGTTTTTGGGGGAGTAGATGGTTCGGGTTGTACATACTGTGTTGGGGGGATGTCTTTTGGCAAATTTAGCTGCCTGTTGTTTGCCGCCCGCAAATAGTGCCTATCAAACAAGTGGGCAAAATCAATATGGAGAAAAGGAGAAAGAAAACAAAAAGAAAATTGGAAAGCTACACTCGAGGTACAAGCAAAAAACGCTCGATCACAGCCGGGTAATTCCACAGAAAAAATCAAAGCCAATGAAGTCAGTGTCAATGAAACAGGCAGCATTGGAAGATTTACCAAAAAAAATTGAGAAGAAAACTAAACTACAACCGTTACAAGGTGCACTAGTTGGTCGCGACCAAAAAGTTGATAGCAATAAGCTATATAAAAGAACACACAATAAAGTAAAGGGACCGACCCTTGAATTATTGCGCAGCGTGGACAATCTTTCACATCCACAGTCAATCACATTTGATAAAAAACGATTAAGGTTTTATGTCTCCCAGCTGGGTGAAAAAGCACAACCTTCAACCGGTTCTATCGCCTTGCTAGCACGAGACGGCAGCGTGATTAACAAGGAATGGATTAAAGGGCTTAATCAACCACGCGGTATGGCAATGATGAACAACATGCTCTATGTGGCAGATGGTAAGAGCCTTCTTAAGATTGATGTAGAAGCAGCCAAAATCATCAAACGATTTGAGCAACCAAATTCATTTTATTTATACGATGTAATCGCAAGTAAACAGGGTGATGTATATGTCAGTGATCCACTTTCAAATTCGATTTTAAAACTTGAAAGCAATGAGACCTTTAATGTGTGGCTGAAGGACAAAAAGTTAGAAGGACCAAATAGTCTGGCAGTCAAGGGAGACAAGCTTTACGTGTCATCAATTGGTTTAAAATCATCAGTGCCTCAACAAGGGCCAGAAAATTCCAATAATGGAAAAATCAATCAGGTGCACTTAGAGACAAAAAAAATCTCACCGCTTACCAGTCAGAATAATTTGAAAAAAATAGCAAGTCTTGGAATTGATGAAGAAGGCACAATATACGCAACCAGTTTAGGCGCCCCAAAGTTGATGAGGTTTTCGCTTAAAGATGGGCAGTTGTTAGAAAATATTGATGTTCAAAAGAGTTTTGATTTGAATGAAACGCAAGGCTTGGCTGATTTTTTATATTTCCCTCAGTCCAAAGAGTTTTGGGTACCAGTTAAGAATAATGGACATATTCTTGTTTTTGTACGCAGCGATGCAACTCTTCTTTCCGAGGGAAATGAATAAAGCTGAGACGTTTAATTCAATCAAATGAGCTAACCCTCAACTAAGCGGCGCTGGATTGTCATTCTTAATGACTTCCACGCCGTTCTTTTTCTATCGGAATGCTGTAACCATTGTCTGATGGGCTGCTATTACAAGCAGAAAGACTTCCAGCAATGCCTGCCAAAAGGGTAATGAAAAGACTAGTTTTAAAAAGATTTCTTAAGTTTGACATGTTCTAAAGGTGTCCGTTGTTTAAAAGGTCATTTGCGAAAAACACATGAGATTCAATCATGTCATATGTTTATCCAAACATTGCAGAACACATACAAATCACAATATAGAGAGTTCCTCCCAAAAGTGGGCACCTGTTTTGGGGAAAAGGAACACTGAGACTAGAGAGTTCCTCCCAAAAGTGGGCACCGGTTTTGGGGAAAAGGAACACTGAGACTAGAGAGTTCCTCCCAAAAGTGGATACCGGTTTTGGGATAAAAGGAACACAAAAAAAGACACCAGAGCATTTCTTTTAATTAATTAAAAAAGAAAAATACTCTGATGTGTCATAGACCAGTAAGTTTTCTTGTTCAGAAAATTGATTAAACCTCCGCAAATAAGAAGGATAGAATTTTAGGAAATGTACAAATGGTCGACAAATTAAAGGTTCTATAAAACTTCAATAAACCATCATATTTTTGAAAAAAAAGAAAAATAAATATAGTGTGAAATATCCACACTAATATATGTGTATGTGTCCAAAATGTTTAACTTGCCATATCGTAATTGCACAAAAATTGTGCTAGTGAATGAAAAAAACAATAAAGGGGCTGACCAAATGTGGGTCTTAATTTTAGGCTTAGTGCTGTTTCTGGGAATTCATTTACTTTCTGCTTTGCCACGCAAACGACATAAGCTCATCCGTCAATTCGGAGAAAATAAATTCAAGCTGATTTATAGTGCAGTTGCCTTAACTGGTTTCGTTGTAATCATTTTAGGCTATGCGATGGCGCGGCCAACAGCAACAGTGCTTTATGAACCTCCATTTGAATTGCGACACCTGGCCATGCTTTTGGTCTTAGTAGCGTTTTTACTCCTTCCTGCCGCCAAATTAAGTGGCCATATTCGCTATTGGGTGCGACATCCTCAAATTACTGCAGTTAAACTTTGGGCCTTTAGTCATTTGCTGGTAAATGGGGATTTGGCCTCCGTATTGTTATTTGGTAGCTTTTTAGCGTGGGGTATTTTCGACCGCATTTCACTTAAAAAACGTGAAAAATTTGGCCTTGTAAAAACAAGAAATTTCAAGCCCAAAATTTTGCATGATATTTATACCGTCTTAATAGGTGTTGGGCTTTATGCGGCCTTTGCATTCTATTTGCATGGGGTGCTATTCGGCCAACCATTGCTATAATGAAAACATAAGCTGAGAGGTTATGCGGGCAAATTGATTTTCAGTCATTAATTTAACTAAAAATCACCGAATAGCTCTCACAGCTTGTATTTTAAAAGTATAAAGCCCATATTAATTTAATGAAGCGAACCAAAGAGTTCCCTTCAATATTTGCAATTATTATGGGAGTTCCCATGTCTATACAAAAATCAAAACAATCATCTGTGCAGAGGCTTACCGCACCTTATATCCGCTCCTTAAAAGGAACGAGCCCAATTGTCTCTCTCACAGCTTATCATGCTCATACAGCTAGGATTATTGACCCTTATGTAGATTTCATGCTGGTTGGTGATAGTTTAGGCATGGTTATGCATGGGTTTGAATCAACCGTTCCTGTACCGTTAGAGTTAATGATAATGCACGGAGCAGCGGTTGTTCGTGGCTCTAGCCGAGCTTTGGTTGTAGTCGACATGCCATTTGGCTCCTATGAAGAAAGTAAAGAAATGGCATTTCGTAATGCAGCCCGCATTATGAAAGAAACAGGCTGCGGCGCGATTAAATTAGAAGGTGGCTCCTATATGGCTGAAACCATCCAATATTTGACCGAACGCGGCATCCCAGTCATGGGGCATATTGGCTTAACACCACAATCTGTAAACACAATGGGTGGGTTTAAAACTCAGGGCCGTGTAAAAGAAGAATGGGCTGCCATTGAAAAAGACGCTAAAGATATCGACAAAGCTGGCGTATTTGCCATGGTTATTGAGGGTGTCGCAGAGCCACTAGCTGCCAAATTGACCAAATTAGTCAAGGCCCCAACTATTGGGATTGGCGCATCTAAAGAGTGTGATGGTCAAATTCTTGTTCTTGAAGATATGCTTGGACTAAGCCCATGGGTGCCAAAATTTGTAAAAGAGTTTGGTCAAATAGGGGCAGCTATTGAAGGAGCTGTTGAGCTTTACGCTGAAGAAGTGAGAGACAGAAGCTTCCCTTCAGAAGCTGAAACCTATCAAATGCTGACAAAAAAAGCCAAAACCAAAACATCAAGAGCTAAAAAACGTCCCGCAAGTTCTTAAAATATAACGGCAACACAGCAAAAATCCCTCTAAGCCGGAGAAATCTCTCTAAGAACGAGAGATTCTTGCTTAAAAGAATGGGCTAATAAGCTCAAAGAGCTTGTATTTTAACTACAATTCCGTTTATTTACAGCGTGTCACTTAAAAGTGGATACCGGTTTTAAGAAAAATGATACGCTAAACAAAGAGATAGAGCCTATCTGCATAAGTCAATAAAAAGAATATGCTCTATCTTTGCCTAATAGATTTGCGAAATCTGCATTTGCAGTTTATCAAGTGAATTGAGAAAAACTGTTTATTTTTTAGAGCGTTCCGTCCAAAGTGAATTCGATTTTGGGCTGCGCGGATGCAAGGTGGGCATCTGAAGCGCATTAAAAACTAATGCAAGGTGGGCAGCAGAAGCACCCGTGAAAAATAAACGCTAAAATTAAGAGACGTGAGCATTTCTTTGAATTCATCAAAAGATGAAATGCTCTAAAGGACAAAGAGCAAGAATTTTATGGTTGATGATAATGTTTTTAGAGAAGTTGATGAAGAGCTAAGACGTGAACGCCTGGAAGCGCTATGGAATAAGTACGGCACGATCGTCATCGGCGCGATCATAGCATTAATTCTTGGGATTGCGGGAACAATTTGGTGGCAAAATCAACAAGTTAGTAAGCGTCAAGCTGCTGGAGATCAATATATCCAGGCCTTGCGTGATGTGGCTAAATCTGACACTGACAAAGCTGATGAAAAATTCAAAGTTCTGATTGAAAACAGCCCAAATGGTTATGAGATTATGTCTCGTTTGCACCTAGCAGCTAATTTGGCCTCAAAAGGTCAAACGGGCGAAGCTGAAATTCTTTATAAAAAAGTTACACTAAATCCAAGTGCTGACAAAATCTTGCGTGATTATGCCAAATTG
>JAJFHW010000104.1 GCA_021775385.1 Hyphomicrobiales bacterium
GTTCCTCTTTTTCGAGAAACAGCTGTGCTGCCTCAATTGATTGCTGCACTTGAAGAGTTAGATTACCCGAAAGCAAAACTTGATATTAAATTGCTGTTAGAAGAGATCGATGCAAAAACCATTGAGGCTGTAAAGGCCATGAAGTTACCGCCCTATTTTCACGTGGTCATAGTGCCGGATAGCCAGCCGAGAACAAAACCGAAAGCTTTGAATTATGGTTTGCAACTGGCGCAAGGTGATTTTGTAGTTATTTATGACGCTGAAGATATTCCTGAACCCAATCAATTAAGGCAAGCGCTAGAGGCTTTTGATAGGAATTCTTCTGATTGCGCGGTTATTCAAGCGAAGCTTAACTTTTATAATCAAAAACAAAATTGGCTCACCAAGCAATTTACCATGGAATACAGCTCTTTATTTGATGGTGTTTTGCCAGCCTATTTTAAATTCTCTATTCCTTTGCCTCTTGGTGGAACATCTAATCATTTTCGTACAGAGGTTTTACACGCCGTTGGCGCATGGGACCCTTACAATGTTACCGAAGATGCTGACCTTGGCATGAGGCTTTACCGACATGGTTATCGCGCTGACCTCTTAGGTTCTACAACATATGAAGAAGCGTGCTCTCAGTTTTCCAGTTGGCTCTATCAAAGAACTCGTTGGTTAAAGGGCTGGATGCAAACTTATTATGTTCATATGCGCCAGCCCCTTGCTTTATGGCGGGAGCTTGGGACTTGGAAGTTCATTGGCTTCCAACTTGCTATTGGCGCTCCTATTTTCTCAGCTCTTGTTCATCCTATATTTTTAGGCTTTTTAGTTTGGAGTTTTTTATTTAAAGGAATGCCATTATTTGAGTTTACAAATTTTTATGACACTTGGCTTCTAAGCTGGCCAAAAAACTGGCCTATTAATTGGCCTTTGTGGGGACTTGCTCTTTTCAATTTAATTGTTGGGTATTTTGCTACCATGTGGCTTGGGTCACAGGCTCTTCATTTTCGCAGGTTGTCTGGTTTTATTTTCACTATCACCACATTACCTCTTTATTGGCTCTTGATTTCTTTTGCTACATATCGAGCGTTATTCCAGCTCATACATGCTCCATTTTATTGGGAAAAAACTGACCATAAGGGGCAGACACAAGATTAGGTACAAATTTGACTTTAAAACCTTACATTTTTTAAATTTATTAACCCTCTCACTCACATACTGTTCCTTTAAGTGTCAGTTGATTCGGGGTTGTGATGTCTAAGAAGAAGTTTGATTTTGGTACCAAACAGATTTTATTGATTGAAAATAATAAAATGATGCGTCGTCTTGTGCGTGAAATGTTACTTAGTTTTGGCATCAAAATGACCAATCTAGTTGAAACAGATAATGTATCCAACGCCATTCAGCACATTTACAACCAAAAATTTGACCTGGTTATCACAGATTTCTTTTTAGGTGATTTGGATGGAGGGGATTTTACCCGTCATATTCGAGGCGATGAGAATTGCATCAACCGTAGACTCCCGATTTTGCTAATTACGGCCTCACCTAATCATGAGAAGGTGTTAAAAGCCCTTGAATCTGGTGTTAATGAGTTGCTGGCTAAACCTATTGCACCAAGTGCCCTTTATTATCGTGTATATGCAATGCTAACGAGGCCACGCCCATTTGTAATTACAGAGGCATATGTTGGCCCCTCACGTAGTACAAAACGACTAGATAGTATGAAAAACTTAAAAGACAATATGCCAGTTGGGAAAATGAGAACATGGCGTAAAATTGAATCAACCAGTATTCGCTACCCTCAAATGACCCAGAAAATAACTCCAACAGATCCCTTTTTAATGTCATGATGCCAGAGCATTACGCTATTGATGACTTCAAAGAAATGCTTTCGTTTCTTGTTTTTACGTTCTTTTTCATAGCTAGACGTTCATTTATTTTTGTAAATATCTATTTTTAATCCCTCTCATCACAATTTTCTGTATTTTTGTGAAGTCAGATGCCTGCTTCTTCTGTTATATTCCTCAAGATTAACTTCACGGGGACTATTTTTTATGAATGAATTATCGGTCAAATTATCAGGACAACCAATCGAAGGTAAATTTACAAACCCTGATATCACTCTTGATGGAGAGACACGGGCTCAAGTTCCTTTTGAAAAATTAGAGACCTTATGGATCAATACTGGTTCCCTTTGTAATATTGAATGCGCCCATTGTTATATTCTTTCTAGCCCGAAGAATGATGACCTAGTGTATATACGCCTTGAAGAAGTCCTCCCTTTATTAGATGAAATCAAGCAACTCAAGCTTGGTACAAGCGAGATTGCTTTTACTGGTGGTGAACCTTTTATGAACCCCGAAATGATCGCTATGACTGAGGCTGCTTTGACACGGGATTTTTCAGTACTTATTTTGACAAATGCCATGGCACCAATGATGCGTAAAACTGTACGTGCCGGTTTACTAGATTTGCATGAGCGGTTTGGTGAACGCTTGAATTTACGCATCAGTCTCGATCATTATAGTGAAGAATTTCATGATAAAGAACGCGGCAAGGGAAGTTTTTCTAAAAGCTTAACTGGCCTCAATTGGTTAAATGAGCATGGTTTTCATTTTTCGATTGCTGGACGAAGCTTATGGGATGAATGTTCAGAAGATGTCACAAATTCATTTCAAAATTTATTTGATACCCAAGGTTGGTCACTAGCTGCCTCAGACCCTAATGATTTGATGATTTTTCCTGAAATGGATGAACAAGCAGACAAACCTGAAATTACTGAAAAATGTTGGGATATTTTAGGCCTTAAGCCGAAAGACCTTATGTGCTCTTCCAGCCGTATGGTAGTTAAACGCAAAGGTGAAACAAGTATTAAAATATTGCCGTGCACGCTCTTACCTTATAGAGCTGATTTTGAAATGGGTGACACATTAGAAAAATCATTGAAGATAGATGGGGGCATGTTTAATCAAGGTGGGGTTAAGCTTTGTCATATTCATTGCTCTAAATTTTGTGTTCTTGGTGGTGGCAGTTGTACATCATAGTTCCGCTAAACTCATAGTTTTACTCGTTAAATGCTTTGGTTGTCCTTTTCCAAAACGAAGTTTATTGATTTTTTAATTAATTCAAAATCGTTTCTTAATCGTTATTTCTTAACATGAGCAAACTTGTTACGCTGCTTAATTATAATAAGAATATTCGTAAATTTCGAAATCTAGCTAAAACAAGTCAACTTTTTTGTTTTGGGTAGGGTTATGTCATGCGTATTAGCTTAACAGCGAAAATTCTTGCGATTGTAGGGATTAGCTTTCTTTCAACATTGGCGGTTTCTGTTGTTAGCATTTATCAGTTGTCTGAAATTAATAATCAGACCCAGGCCGTCGCCAAACAATTTTTGCCACTCAATCGAGTCATCAGTCAAATTATTCTTTTACAGCATGAACAAAATAAAATTTTGACAAATGTTGTACGCTCAATCGACAATGAATATGCGTTTACAAAAGGCTATTTCCTACGAGCTAGAACAG
>JAJFHW010000105.1 GCA_021775385.1 Hyphomicrobiales bacterium
ATTCAGGCTTGTATAAAATTTAATATACAGTGCTGTATAAAATTAATGCTGTCAACAATATTATACAAGTTTGTATAAAAAAATTGTTGTGTTAAGATCTCTATAGAAAAATGAACTGTTGAGGAATTGTAGATGACATCTTTAAGGGATGATAAACGAAGTGCTGGACGGCCGCGTAGCTTTGATCGTGAGCAACTTGTTGAAAAGGTAATGCATTTATTTTGGGATAGAGGTTACCGAGATCTATCGTTTAATGAGATTGCAACTGCGACAGGTCTGACACGTGCCAGCCTTTACAATAGTTTTAAAAGTAAGGAAGCTTTATTCTTTGAAGCACTTCAGCATTATTGCAGTTCAACGCCGGATGTTTTGTTTGCTGAGGTTAAAGAAGGTGAACAGGTCGGACCTGTTTTTTATCAGGTATTTGCTACTGCTTCGAAACTGCGAGCAAGTGAGGAGAAAAAACGTGGGTGTTTTACAGTGAATTGTTTTTCAGAATTGGCTGGTGATGACACAGATGTAGGCAAAGAACTTGCCAGTCTTATGGAAGAAAAACGGGCTATAATTGTGGGGCTTATTGATCAGGCTGTACGCCAAAAAGAATTACCAAAAGATACGAATGCTGAAACTACAGCTAATTTGATTATGGCTTTTCTTAGTGGTTTCTCTCTTTTTTCAAAGGGAGGAGCTGATGGAGCTACCTTATATTCAATGTGTGATTCATTTCTTCAACAAGTTGGTTTTCAAACACCATAACCATAGAACTGGTTGTAGTTTTATGGTGTTTGAAATTTGAGCTGCTTTTTATTCAGCTGCATCTGGTAGAACTTGTTTTGTCTGATTTTCTTTTTTACCGATTAGTTTTAATTCGAATTCTCGTAATAAAACATAAAACACAGGTGTGAAGATTAAGCCGAAGAAAGTTACGCCAAGCATACCGGAGAATACGGCAACTCCGATTGCCTGGCGCATTTCTGAACCGGCGCCCTCACTTAATACAAGAGGGAGCACTCCCATGATGAATGCAAACGAAGTCATGAGAATGGGACGTAACCGCAAGCGGCTTGCTTCCACTGCGGCTTTTAGGGGAGTTAGCCCTTCATTCTCTAATTCATTCGCAAATTCAACGATGAGAATTGCATTTTTGCACGCAAGAGCGGCCAGTACAAAAAGACTAATTTGTGTGAAGATATTGTTGTCTCCGCCACTGATATATACTCCCAAAATAGCTGAGAGAGTGCTCATTGGAACAATGAGGATAACGGCTAGGGGCTGAGTTAAACTCTCATATTGTGCTGCTAAAATAAGAAATACGAGAAAAATACAAAGCGGGAATATATAGATAGCGGTATTGCCTGCTAAAATTTGCTGATAGGTCAGCTCTGTCCATTCAAAGCTAAGGCCTTGAGGTAAGGTTTCATTTAAGATTTTGGTGATAGCCTCTTGGGCTTGGCCGGACGAATAGCCGGGCCCCGGGTTTCCATTTAAGTCAGCAGCTCTATAGGCGTTATATCGTGAGGCTGTATCCGGACCAAAGGTTTCACTGACTTTCATAACCGAGCCAAGGGGGATCATTTTGCCTTCAGCGTTTTTGGTTTTTAAACTCAAGATATCTTTTGCGGTTGCTCTGAAGCTTTTGTCTGCTTGGGCAATAACCTGATAGGTGCGGCCAAACTGATTAAAATCATTGACATAAATCGATCCAAGGTAGATTTGCATCGTCCTAAAAATTTCATTGACTGGGATGCCGAGTTGTTGAGCTTTGGTACGGTCCAAATCTGCAAATAGTTGGGGTACATTGACATTGTAATTTGAATAAACTCGAGAGAGAGCTGGGTTTTGCCACGCTTTACCCATGACTTCTTTCACAGCACTATCTAATGCTTGATAGCCAAGGTTTCCTCTATCTTGGATTTGTAATTTAAAACCACCGGTTGTGCCAAGACCTCTGACGGGGGGGGGCGGAAAAATAGCGATAAAGGCTTTGTCAATTTTGTTAAATTGGCCCTGTAACTTTTGTGCGATGGCACCTGCGCTTAAGCTTTTTTCTCTTCTATCTTCAAAATCATTTAGAGGGATAAACATTATGCCGGCACTTGAAGAATTTACAAAGCCGTTTACAGAAAGACCGGGGAATTGAACCGCATTGGCAACTCCTTTTTCTTTCATAGCTATTTCAGCCATTTGTTTCATAACGTTTTGGGTGCGGTCGAGTGTTGCGCCAGCTGGTAACTGAGCAAATGAGATTAAGTATTTTTTATCTTGCGCTGGTACAAACCCGGGTGGGACGAGACTGAAGCTGAAATAGGTTGCCATAACTAGAATGGCAAATAGAGACATCATGATGCCTTTGCGGGTGCCAAAGGTTTTTATGCTTCTAGCATAGCCATTTTGTCCTTTGTTAAATGACCAATTAAATATACGGAAAAACCAACCAAAGATTTTATCCATAGCTTTTGTAAGCCAATCTTTTTTGGCGTCATGACTTCTTAACAACAGCGCACACATTGCGGGGCTTAATGTGAGTGAATTTATAGTTGATATGAATGTGGCTATGACAATTGTAAGTGCAAATTGTTTATAGAACATGCCAGTTAAACCGCTGATGAAAGCGATGGGAATGAAAACACCAGCGACAACAAGTGACGTTGCTATGATGGGGCCAGTGACCTCTTTCATAGCTTGGATTGTGGCGTCTCTTGGGTTTTTACCGTCTTCTATATTTCGTTCAACATTTTCAACAACCACGATGGCGTCATCAACAACAATACCAACAGCTAAAATTAAACCGAATAAGGAGAGCACATTTATTGAAAAGCCTAGTGGCAGCATGATTGCAAAAGTGCCAACAATTGAAACAGGGACAGCTAGGAGGGGAATGATTGAAGCCCGCCAAGTTTGCAGAAAAATAATGACAACAATGACGACGAGAGCAATGGCTTCTAGTAAAGTTTTAATAACGCTCGTTATTGAGTTTCGAACAAACACAGTTGGGTCATAAACGATTGTATAGTCGACATCTTCTGGAAATCTCTTTTTTAGTTCGGCCATGGTTTTGCGAACATTATCTGAGATGCTGAGGGCGTTGGCACCTGCTTGCGCAAAGATGGGGATGGCGACAGCTTCTTTATTATTTAATAAGGAACGCAACGCATAAGTTTGTGCATCAAGCTCTACCCAGGCCACGTCACTTAGCCTAGTGATGACACCTTTTTCATCCCGTTTGATGATGATTTTTTCAAATTCTTTTGGGTTTTTTAAACGGCCTTGAGCATTAACCGGCAATTGAATTTGTGTGTTTTGATTGTAGGGAGGGCCGCCAATGATACCGGCTGCGACCTGAACGTTTTGATTGCGAATGGCTGTTACAACTTCGTTGGCGGTCATGCCACGTTCGGCGATGCGATTTGGATTGAGCCAAATGCGCATTGCATAATCACCTGATCCAAATAGACGTACAGAGCCAACACCGGCGATTTTGCCTAACTGATCTTTGATATTCAGTGTTGCGTAGTTGCGCAGATAAAGCATGTCATACCTGGCTTTTGGCGAAGTCAGGTGAACCACCATTGTAAGGTCAGGTGAGCTTTTGACGACTGTTACGCCTAGTTGCCTTGTTACTTCAGGTAAACGGGGTAGTGCTTGTGATACACGGTTTTGAACAAGTTGTTGAGCAAGGTCTACATCTGTACCGATGGCGAATGTTACGGTGATGGAAAGGCGTCCATCTGTAGTTGCTAGTGAATTCATATAAAGCAAATTTTCCACGCCATTGATTTGTTCTTCAAGGGGTGTTGCGACCGTTTTTGCGATAACTGTTGGATTGGCACCAGGGAACTGAGCTGTGATTTGAACAGAGGGAGGGGCCACTTCTGGATATTCAGAAATGGGTAGTTGGAACATGGCTATCAGACCAAGAAAAAAGATAATAAACGATATAACACCAGCAAAAATTGGCCGATCGATAAAGTGACTGGAGAAATTCATCGTTTTACTTTCTGAATATTTTAGTCATGCTGAACTAATGTTTAAAATAAGTTGAGCGTGCATATTTAGATCATTTGATTTTTAGTGTTGCTTCAGATACTCAATTTATTTTTGAGCTGTCTTGAGAGATTTTATCTTTGGAGCAACTGGCATGTTCGGACGGATACGAGCTAAGCCTTCTACAATAACCACGTCGTTTTCTTTTAAACCTGAGAGTATGAGGCGGCGCCCTTTGATGTTGGCTCCTATTGTAACTTCTCTATACTCTGCTGTGTTCGTTTTGCTGATAACATAAACATACTTTCTATCCTGGTCTGTGCCAATGGCGCGTTCAGAAATAGCAATTTGTTTGATATTTTGAGAGTTGGAGACACCCATTTTAACTGTCACTGACATGCCGGGTAGCAATAGTTTTTGTTTGTTTTCAAATAACGCGCGGCCACGAATTGTTCCAGTTGATTGGTCAATTCGATTGTCAAAGCTATGTAAATTACCATCTTGTTGAATTTTACCGTCAGAGACTTCCACCCTTACTGGAATTTTATTTAAGGCCCCTTCAGGTGTCACTCTTGCTGTTTTGATATAGGTTTGTTCGTCAACTTCAAAATCAACATAGACTTTTTTGTTTGAAATAATGGATGTTAGAAGCGGTGCGTTTACACCAGCTTGAACTAAATTACCGACAGTTATTTCAGCGCGGCTTACTTTGCCAGAAATGGGGGCTTTGACGAAGGCATAATCAATATTGATTTTTGCGGTATCAACGCCGGCTTCAGCTCGTAACAAATTAGCTTTTGCGACAATGAAGTTATTGTTACGGGTATCTAAAATGCTTTCAGATACAGCTTTTTTGGCAACGAGTGATTTAGCGCGCTTATATTCTTTTTCAGCGAGTATAACTTGTGTTTTGGCCGTTGTTAATGTGGCTTGAGCTTGTTTTAGATTGGCTTCGTAAGGGCGTGGATCAATGACGATCAATATGTCCCCTTTATTCACATTCTCTCCGTCTTTGAAACGAATTTCTGTGATCCGTCCGCTCACTTGGGGGCGTAATTCGGCACGATCAACTGCGACGACCCTTCCGGAATACTGGCTCCAGACCTGAATGCTTTCGGGTTTCACTATAGTGACGTTCACTGGCATGCCTTTTGGGGCAGCTTTGGGCGCGGGTGCTTTTTTGAGTGAGTTCGGTTTTTTCGTTTCAGCTTTTGAAGCTTTATCGGACGGTTTTTCTTGGGTGCTATTCTTGGTACTGTCTTGGGCGCTGTTTGATGTGTTGGTGTAGAAGGAGAAAAGCGCGAGGCTGACACATGCTATGGGTAGCAGCTGTCTAGATGTTTTCTTATGTATACTCACGACTTGGTCCTTCATATTTTAAAATTCGTAAAAGTAGTTTACTAAATGGTCAATTTTTTTAAATCTTCGGTAGTTAGTTGGACGCCAATTAGGTTCATCAATGAAGGCTTCAAGCTGGTTTTCATGAACTTCAGATCATTCTTGATACGTGCCAGCATCATATTGCCTGTGATAAACGCGTAAATTTCTTCAGCTTTTAATTTTACATCTGCATTTTTGTCAATTAAGCCCATTGCGATCATGTCTCTTAGGGCGTTTTCGTAATAGCTCATTTTTTGTTGTGTGATGGCGCTAATTTTAGCGCCGATAACTTCATCTTGAGCTGCGAGTTCTGAACCAAGAGTTATGAACGGGCAGCCACAAACCTGACCAAATTCAATTCTCATATCTTCTTGTTTTTCATAAATAAAATCTATTAATAGAGTAAATCTATCTATGGGATGCCTGGAGGGCGAGAAGATATCATCTAGAAATGGAATTGTATTTGTCATCCACCAATCAATCGACGCAATGGCAAGATCTGCCTTGCTTGGAAAATAATGATAAAAACTACCTTTTTTTACATTTGCTTTTTCACAAATTCCATCAACGCTGACAGCGCCATATGAATTGCGCCAGATGAGTTCATGAGCTGTTTCTAATAGTCTCAGTTTGGTGTTTGTTGGTGGACGACCCATATATTCTTTTCCTTAGATTTTGCAATCTATCTTTATTTGACTGATTAGTCAAATACGCATTATTACCGAAATGGATTTGGTTAACGGTACTTTAGTTGGTAGTCGTAGAAACGGCCTGAACTTTAAGTTTAAAGTCAGGCCGTAAAGTTGTTTTCTATAATTATTTATATTTAGAAAGGAAGCAGTATATCGAGTACCTGGTTGCCATATCGCGGAGCTTGAACATTTGTTATGTGTCCTCTGCCTCCATACGAGACCCTGGCCTCTGCGATTTTAGATATGTCGATTGTATTGATTGAACTTACATCTTCAGGTCTTATGACACCGGCCACGATGATTTCCCTTATTTCATGATTGACCCTTATTTCTTGTCGTCCTTCTATAACAAGGTTTCCGTTAGGTAATTCTTGCATGACGACAGCTGCCATTTTGGTGGTTAGTGTTTCTTCTCTGTCAACAGTTCCGGAACCTTTGTCAGAGTGAGATGAATTTACATTCACTAAATTTGTTGGATCTGCGGTATTGGGGAGAATGCTTTGTAATATTTGTTTATAGCCAGCTAATGCATCAATACCAGCTGAGGTGGTTCCTGATCTGTCTCTGGTACTTTCATTTTCAATTTCTGCTTTATCGGTGATTTCAATCATCACTGTGATGATGTCGCCCACTTTTCTTGCACGCTGATCTTTAAAGAAAGAACGAGAGCCATTTCGCCAAAGTGAATTTGGATTATAACTCACGGCTTCAGGTTCTGGCATTGGCATGCTCACAGGTTTGTAACCTGGTTTTGCTTTTGGACTTTCTATTGCAGATAGTTTCGGTGTTTCACCGATTTCGGAAATTTTATCCAAGTGGGAACAGCCAGCGGATGTGCTTGCCATAATGGCAAGTAAAATAGTTTTTATGCAAACTTCGATCTTCACTTTTTGTGCTAACTTTGAATACTTAACTTTTAACATTGAGCGGAACATATGCTTCTCTCATCTATCTCATGAATTACTAGTGGTCTAATTTCAGATTTTAGTTAATTTAATTGAGCTGTTTTTAAGGGTTTGATCTGATAGTCATTAGAGTGAACCATGACGAGCCCTGGGCCTTTTATAATCCCATGTATTATTCTTTTTGATTGGATGTTCATCACGGTTATTGTCTCATTTAGGCTGCCGCTTGTTACGGCTTTGCCTTGTGTTTTTAGGCTCATTCCGGGCTTTTGTAATATCAAGGTGACGAGTTGATCTTTTTTAATGACTTTTCTTGTTTCGATATCTGATGAACGGATGATGCTTCCTGCACGTAATCTTTTGCTTGCAACCATTCCGATCAATTGTTTTTTTGTTTGAATTGCGTTTCTTGGTACGCGGCGTGGTGAAAATTCGGCGAGTTCAATATCTGAGGTATCAATTGTATCACCCTTTTTAATTCCACGTTTTAACACTGCATGAATGACTACGGTTTGTGTTTTGCCATTTATGTTTTCCAAGAATGTTTGTCTATTGGCTTCTTTTGGTTGAATGATTGCTTGAAAGGTGCCGCGCAATTTATTGTAGGTGAATTTTTTAAATTTTAGCTCTCCTGAAAAGTTCAGTGGAACCATGACGGTTTTTAATGGTGTATTAAAAGTGAGTTTGGTTTTAGTTTCTTTAAAATGATTTATGTTCGTTGATTTGTTGAATTCATTTTCTTTTTGTATTTTTTCTAAAATCATAGACCTTATAAGGGATGCTTTTATTTCGCGTGCGGGCCGAGAAATTTTAATTTTTTTCAAATTTAAGGGTGTGTCGAACGTGAAGTCATAACGTTCGGCTGCTTCGATTAAACGGTCGATGCGAACTGTTCCTTGGCGGCCAAGGGCTGGGCTTTTGAAAATCGCTTCCGAGCGATACCGGGTCATGTTTTCAAAAATATCACCAAGTGTCACAATGTCTTTTTGAACTTCGATATTTGTTTTTAGTTTTAAGATATCCGCGCCAAATGCCGTGGTTGGTAATGAAAAGATAATGTATGACAGCACAGTTGTTAATGCTAAAGCTGTTGCTTTTGAAATCTTGACTGAATTGCAGTTTCTATAAGATTTTAAGATTGTGGCTTTCATTTTCTTATCCTTTCTTAGTGTCTAACTTAATGATTTACTTTGTAATTATTTACCGAACGATACTTGCGCTAGCTTGCATCATTTCATCTGATGCGCTGATGACTTTCGCGTTCATTTCGTAAGCTCTTTGTGCTGAGATGAGATCAGATAACTCTGAAACGGCATTTACGTTTGAATTTTCCAGGAAGTTTTGTGATATGGATCCAAAACCAGCTGTGTCTGCTGTTCCATCGATCGCTGTGCCACTAGCAGGAGTTTCTAGATAAAGATTATCGCCAATGGATTGAAGGCCTGCTTTATTTACAAAACGAGAAAGTTGGATTTGCCCAAGATTTGTTGGGGTTGTACTTGTATCCAAAAGGGCCTGAACCTCACCTTCCCGATTGATGGTAATTGAGCGAGCGTTATTAGGAACAGTGATGTTTGGTTGAACTTGAAACCCGTCTAATGTGACGAGATTGCCGTTTGCGTCGAGTTCAAAAGAACCATCACGTGTATAAGCAGTTTGACCATCTGGTGTTTGAACCGAAAAGAAACCTTCGCCTCTGATTGCGACGTCGAGTTCTTTGCCTGTCTGTTGCAAGTTACCTTGAGTCATGATCCGTGCTGTTGCGCCGGTTTTAACACCATAACCAACCTGAACACCTGTTGGAATGATGTTACCACTTGCTGAAGAGTTAGCTCCGACACGGCGGATATCTTGGTAGAGAAGATCTTGAAACTCAGCGCGTACTTGCTTGAAGCCGGTTGTTCGCATGTTGGCGATGTTATTTGAAATAACTTCGACGTTTAACTCTTGGGCTTGCATTCCTGTGGCGGCTATTCTTAAAGCTTTCATTTCAGATCCTCTTTTTTAAAACTCACGGGCTATTCCGCTGTTATTACAGCGGGCCCTCCGCTAGGCGGTGCTTGCACCGGAC
>JAJFHW010000106.1 GCA_021775385.1 Hyphomicrobiales bacterium
AGTTTGTGACAGAGACTAAAGTTGACGCGCTTGCTGTAGCTATCGGCACCTCTCACGGAGCTTACAAATTTACACGCCCACCTACTGGCGACATTCTTTCAATTGATACAATCGCTCAAATTCACAAGCGCCTGCCTAACACACATATCGTGATGCATGGTTCATCATCTGTGCCGCAAGACTTGCAAGATGTGATCAATGAGTTTGGTGGTGAAATGCCGCAAACTTATGGTGTGCCTGTAGAAGAGATTGCGAAGGGCATTAAATTTGGTGTTCGTAAAGTGAATATCGATACTGACCTTCGTATGGCTGCAACTGGCGCGATGCGTAAAGTTGCAATGACTAAAAAGACTGAATTTGATCCTCGTAAATTCTTATTGCCGGCTCGTGATGCTATGCAAAAGGTTTGCGAAGATCGGTTTGAAGCGTTCGAGACTTCTGGTCACGCTTCTAAAATTAAGGCGATCCCAATGGCTGATATGGCTAAGCGCTATGCTTCGGGTGAGCTTGATCCGGTAACAGCATCTTAAAGATGGGTTTGGCCTGGTAGCGTTTTAGCTACTAGGCCCCTTTAAAGGGCTCATCATTTTAGATGCCATGACAAGAGATCTTAATGTCACGATTGCCTTGAACTCACTTGAGTGTAAGGCAAAATGTAAAACTGAAAGGAATAGACATGGTTAAAGGTTCAGAGACTGTAACCGGTAAAGACCGTTACAAGTCAGGTGTTATGGAATATCGTAAAATGGGTTATTGGGAACCAGATTATGAGCCCAAAGCAACTGATGTGATTTCCCTCTTTCGCATTACTCCACAAGACGGTGTGGACCCAATTGAAGCAGCGGCTGCTGTTGCTGGTGAAAGTTCTACAGCAACATGGACTGTTGTTTGGACTGACCGCCTAACAGCTTGTGATAAATACCGTGCTAAAGCTTACCGGGTTGACCCTGTGCCAAATGCTGAAGGTCAGTATTTTGCATATATTGCTTATGATCTTGATTTGTTTGAGCCTGGTTCAATTGCAAACTTGACAGCTTCAATCATTGGTAACGTGTTTGGCTTTAAGCCCCTGAAAGCTCTTCGTTTGGAAGACATGCGTTTCCCTGTAGCTTATGTTAAAGGCTTCCAAGGCCCTGCAACTGGTATTGTTGTGGAACGTGAGCGTCTTGATAAATTTGGTCGCCCGCTTCTTGGTGCAACTGTTAAGCCAAAGCTTGGTCTTTCTGGCCGTAACTATGGCCGTGTAGTTTATGAAGCTCTTAAAGGTGGTCTCGACTTCACTAAAGATGATGAAAACATCAACTCGCAACCATTTATGCACTGGCGTGACCGCTTCCTTTATTGCATGGAAGCTGTGAACAAAGCTCAAGCTGCAACTGGTGAAATTAAGGGTACGTACCTTAACGTGACAGCTGGTACGATGGAAGAAATGTACAAGCGCGCTGAATTTGCGAAAGAGCTTGGCTCAACCATCATCATGATCGACCTTGTTATCGGTTATACAGCTATTCAGTCAATGGCTCTCTGGGCTCGTCAAAATGACATGATCCTTCACCTTCACCGTGCTGGTCATGGTACATACACTCGCCAGAAATCACATGGTATTTCTTTCCGCGTGATTGCGAAGTGGATGCGCCTTGCTGGTGTTGATCACATTCACGCTGGTACTGTTGTTGGTAAACTTGAAGGTGACCCAGCAATGACACAAGGTTGGTATGATATTCTTCGCGAAGAATATGTTCCAACAAATCTACAGAATGGTGTGTTCTTTGACCAAGATTGGGCTTCATTGAACAAATGTATGCCAGTTGCCTCTGGTGGTATTCACGCTGGTCAAATGCACCAGTTGATTGATCACCTTGGTGAAGATGTTGTTCTACAATTTGGTGGCGGTACTATTGGTCACCCAGATGGCATTGCTGCTGGCGCCATTGCGAACCGTGTTGCTCTTGAAGTTATGATTCAAGCTCGTAATGAAGGTCGTGATTATGTCAATGAAGGTCCTGAAATTCTTCAAGAAGCTGCCAAATGGTGTTCGCCACTGAAATCAGCTTTGAGCATTTGGAAAGACGTGACATTTGATTATGAATCAACTGACACATCTGACTTTGCACCAACAGCTACACCTAGCAACTAGTATATTTAAAGAGGAGAATAGACGATATGCCAATGTCTAACCCCGGTAACCGGGTCACTCAGGGACAATTTTCATTCCTGCCAGACCTAACTGACGAGCAAATTAAAGCTCAACTTAAATACGCCATCGATAATGGATGGGCGGTAAACCTAGAGTATACCGACGATCCACACCCACGTAACACATACTGGGAAATGTATGGTATGCCAATGTTTGATCTGAAAGATCCTGCTGGCATCTTGATGGAAGTTAACGAATGTCGCAAGACATTCCCAAATATGTATATCCGTGTAACTGCGTTTGACGCAACTCATGGTTGGGAAGCGCCACGTATGTCTTACATCGTGAACCGTCCTTCATCAGAGCCTGGCTTTAACTTGGTCCGTACAGAGCTTCACGGCCGGAACCAAGGTTACTCAATTGTATCTTATGCAACTGATAAGCCTGAAGGTGA
Source organism: Hyphomicrobiales bacterium (assembly GCA_021775385.1). GTDB lineage: Bacteria > Pseudomonadota > Alphaproteobacteria > Rhizobiales > HXMU1428-3 > HXMU1428-3. Next base: position 2,592 of record JAJFHW010000106.1, read on the forward strand.
GCGTCCATAATTGGATGTTTGTTTTTAAATTAGGTGGCAGGAAATTTCCTGCCACCTACACAATTTTTAAATTGTTCAACACGAAATCTGGTGAGGAATATGAGCGAAGTTACGGAAGAAACTATTGAGTTTTTAGCGGATGATGCTTGCGTTAATTTGCAAGAAGAATTTGAAAAATCGAAAGTTCAAGACGTACTTGATAAGTTGGACCAAGAGCTAATTGGTTTGGTTCCTATTAAAACTCGAATTCGTGAGATTTCTGCTCTTTTGCTGGTTGACCGTCTACGTCAACAGTTTAACTTGAGCTCTGAAACGCCAACTTTACATATGAATTTTACTGGTAACCCTGGAACAGGTAAGACCACTGTCGCGCTACGCATGGCAGAAATTTTGCACTGCCTTGGTTATGTGCGTGAGGGGCATCTAGTCTCTGTGACACGTGATGATTTGGTTGGCCAATATATTGGACATACAGCTCCTAAAACCAAAGACGTTATTAAAAAGGCCATGGGCGGCGTTTTATTTATTGATGAAGCTTATTATCTTTATAAGCCGGAAAATGAACGGGACTATGGCGGCGAGTCTATTGAGATTTTACTGCAAGTCATGGAAAATCACCGTGATGATCTGGTTGTGATTTTGGCTGGTTATAAAGATAAAATGGATATCTTTTTTGAAAGTAATCCTGGGATGCGCTCACGGATTGCACATCATCTTGATTTTCCAGATTACTCAGCTGGTGAGCTTGAGCAAATTGGTGAACTGATGTTGAAAGAAATGAACTATCAGCTTAGTCCAGATGCTAAAAAAGTTTTAAAAGACTATATACCGAAGCGCATGTCACTGTCGCATTTTGCGAATGCGCGTTCAATTCGTAATGCTCTTGATCGTATGCGTTTGCGCCAAGCTAACCGATTGTTTGCTGATAGAAGTAAGTCTTTGACTAAGACTGATTTGATTACACTTGAGGCCGAAGATCTGTTGGTTAGCCGGGTGTTTACTGAAGGTAAGCTTGAAGGCGACCCTATCTAAGTTTAATGTCCGTTTTATACGAATAACAATGGCTCAATAAAAATGAGAGAGGCCCCCCATGACGAACGATATTATCATTGCCCCTTCTATCCTATCTGCTGATTTTGCCCGCCTTGGTGAAGAGGTGAAGGCGATTGATGAAGCTGGGTGCGACTGGGTTCATGTTGATGTGATGGACGGTCATTTTGTACCAAATTTAACATTTGGGCCTTGTATTGTTGAAGCTATTCGCCCCTATACGAAAAAAGTTATGGATGTGCATCTAATGATTGCACCGGCGGACCCTTATTTGGAAGCGTTTGTGAAGGCTGGTTCTGATATTGTAACCGTTCATGCTGAGGCTGGACCTCACCTTGATCGCTCGCTGCAGTTTATTCGCTCTTTAGGTGCTAAAGCTGGTGTTTCCTTGAACCCTTCTACACCTGAGAGTGTGATTGAATATGTACTGGATAAGGTTGACCTTATTTTGGTAATGACTGTTAACCCAGGATTTGGTGGGCAGAGTTTTATTGAGAGCCAGTGCCAAAAAATTAGTAACATTCGAAAAATGATTGGTGACCGACCTATTCACCTTGAAGTGGATGGCGGTGTGAACCCTTCCACTGTTGCTATGGTAGCAAAAGCTGGAGCTAACGCATTGGTTGCTGGCTCAGGTGTGTTTAAAGGTGGGAACTATAAAGAGAATATTGAAGCCATTCGTGCTGGTGCCCTTGCTGCGAGATAAATTTAGCCTTGTACGTTCTGTTTTTTCTGGGAGTCTTTTAAATGAGTGAGAAAAAATCACAAAAAGAATGGCCTAAAGCTGTGATCATGGACCTTGATGGAACTTTGATTGATAGTGCGCCTGATATTGCACTTGCGCTGAACGGTGCATTTGCTGATGCCTCCTTACCTCCTTTTACCCTTGATGAAGTGCGATTTATGATTGGGGGCGGAGTTCCGAAATTAGTTGAGCGTGCGTTTGATGCGCGGAACATGCCTCATGATGAAAAAGAACAAGCCATCATAGAGGGGGTGTTGAAACATTATACTGAGGCCCCTGTTGGCAACACAGTGATTTATGATGGCGTTGAGCATGTGCTTAGTACATTGCGGGCGCGCGGGATCAAAGTAGGGCTTTGTACTAATAAACCTCAAGGTATTACAGAAGTCGCGCTAAATCAGTTAAATATGACAGCTTATTTTGACGCGATTGTTGGTGGCACTGCTGATACAAAACGCAAGCCTGACCCCGAAACGCTGCAGATGTGTGCCGATCAGTTGGGGGTAGATGTGGATGATTGTTTGCTAGTTGGTGATAGCGGCGCTGATCGCGGTGCTGCTGAAGCGTTAGAGATGACAGTTTTTCTTGTTGAATATGGATATTGTAAAACACCAGTTGCTGAGCTGAAGCCAGATGGGGTTTTGAATAAAATGTCTGATTTACTCAAAATTTTATTTCCCCTTGATGAAGTTGTAAGAGGTTAATCCTATGCTGGAAGCATTGCTTTTTGACGTTGATGGTACATTGGCGGAAACCGAAGAAGTGCATAGGGCTGCGTTTAATGAGGCCTTTACGCAAGCTGATCTTAATTGGCACTGGGATCAAGAGCTTTATCATGAGCTGTTAAGTGTGACAGGCGGGAAAGAGCGTATTCTTTATCATGTGCAACGGTCTGGATTGGAAACGGCTTTCTTCACACAGAATTACATTGCTAAACTTCATGCTCAAAAAACTGAAATATATGTTTCGATGATGGATGAGGGAAAGATTGAACTGCGCCCTGGTATTTATCAATTGATTACCGATGCCAGAAAAGCAGGAATTAGACTTGCCATAACAACGACGACTAGTCATGTGAATGTTGAGCGTTTGCTTAAGGCGACGATTGGGGCACAGGCTCTTGAATGGTTTGAAGTTTATGCCACTGGTGATCGTGTGCCGCGTAAAAAGCCGGATCCTGCTATATATCAATTGGCATTAGACGAGCTTAAGTTGCCTGCATCTTCTTGTTTGGCAATTGAGGATGCTGCTCAAGGTTTGGCATCTTCACTTGGTGCTGGTATTGCAACCATTATTACCGAAAGCTCATATTCAGCCGGTCAAAATTTTACCGGGGCATTGAAGATTTATGCTGAAACGGATGAGCGACCAACATTGTCAGATCTACAAGAATTATTTGGCCAAGTCTGAGTTGCTCTGTAGTTTTTCTTGTTTTCAGGTCTTTTATAAGCAACAGACAATTCCGGGATTGATAGGTCTTTAGCCTTGATGAGGATTGTTAATTCAATTCTTTGGTCAATTTTAGATGAACTATCAGATGAACTTTTGATTCTGTGTTTACTCTGTGTTTTTTCTTTCATTAAAAATCTGAAATAATTTAGTCACTTTTGATCACGATGGAGAGAGACGGCTTTATTCTGCTTGCTCGCTGATTTTTGCTGTGCTTTCTTTAGTTATATGCAAATTTCTGAATTTATAGTTGATTAGATTTTATGCTGCCCTTTACGTTTTAGAGATGCTAAACGTATCTCCTTTAATGCATGAATTTTTTGGTGGTTAATGACAAATTCTATTTTAGCTAGACGTGGTGTAATTGCTCAATTCCTGAAGGCTTCTTTTTTGGGAGCATCTTTTTTTGTGGCAATCGTGTTGATTTTATCTCTTTTGTCAGTTTCCTCAGTTTTTGCCGCAAAAAATGATGAAAAAAAAGCAAAAAAGAGTGAAAAAGATACTCCTAAATTGGTTGAATATGAAATTTTTAATCTTATTCAATCTAAGTCCATTCCAAAGCCACTTGCTGGAAAAAAAGGAAATAGGAAACGAGGAGAAGCTTTAATACTGGATGCTGCAAAAGGGAATTGTCTTCAGTGTCATGTGATTGACCAATTTCTTGTAAAAGCTAAGAAAAATCCAGATGTTTACGGCAATATGGGGGAAATTGGACCTTCGCTTGATGGTGTCTCTACTCGCTATAAAGAGAGTCAGTTGAGATTAATTTTAGTGAATGCCAAACTTGTTTTTCCTGAAACGATTATGCCTGCTTATTATCGTATTGATGGGTTGACCAGAGTTGATGATAAATATTTAGATAAACCAATTATGAGTGCTCAAGATATAGAAGATATTTTGAGCTTTTTGATGAAATTAAAATAGGGCAGTTCAGTTGAATTTTTGTTCTCAACAGTATCAAGCGCACTCTATTAAAGCTCACTTCTGTGACTTTGCGTTTTTGCGCAACTTATTAGCATTTCTAAGTTTGATGGTGGTTGTCTGGGTGATCTCGGCCTTTATTTTCTCTGCACCGTCCTTTGCTGGGAATGGTCGAGACAAGTCTATTATTCCGCGTGATAAAACCAATCCGTTATCCAACCTTTGGTCTGGTTATTATTATTCGACGAAAGATATTCAAGCACTACAGAAAAACCGAGCAGAAAATCCTGGTTTTAAATATGTTACTGAAGGCGCTCAATTATGGGAACAAAAGACTGGTACCACTCAAAAATCTTGTGCGAAATGCCATGGCAAACCTTCTGTTTCCATGGATGAAGCTGGAGCAAGGTACCCGCAATATTATGCACCTTTGAAGCGGCTTATAAATTTGGAACAGCGGATAAATTTATGCCGTAAGACTTATCAAGGAGCTAAAAGTTTTGAGTATGAAAGTAAAGAGTTGTTATCTCTGACGGCTTTTGTTCGCTCTCAGGCACGAGCCAGACCTGTACGTGTGAAGATTGATGGATTTGCAAAGCCATTCTTTGAAAAGGGGAAGGCTTTTTACTATCAGCGACGTGGTCAGCTTGATATGTCTTGTGCCAATTGTCATGAAAATAATTATGGCAAACAATTGCGTTCAACTGTTTTAAGTCAGGGGCAAGCAAATGGATTTCCTAGCTATCGTGTTGCCTGGCAAAAAATTGGATCATTGCACAGGCGCTTTCAAGGGTGCAATAAACTTGTTCGAGCTAAACCCTATGCTTATGGGGCTGAGTATTATGTGAATTTAGAACTATATTTATACTGGCGCGGTACTGGCCTTGAGGTTGAAACGCCTGGTGTGCGTGACTAGGGCCTCAACCCTTTTTTTGAATTTTGCTGCGTAGAAGCTGTGCATTTTGACCCAGAGATGAACAGATTGAAACTTTGGGTCGCGGATTTATTTAATTGGGTTTAAACCCTGATTTATTTGAAGGTCTTTTTGTGAGAGACATTTCTTAGGAGCATTTAATGGCTGATATTATTTTATATTTATCTATTGGTTTGGCAGGATTAATTAGTTTTCTCTCGCCTTGTGTTTTGCCATTGGTGCCGCCCTATCTTTGTTATTTAGGGGGAGTGACTTTTGATGAACTTTCTAATTCAGAAGAAAACATTAGCCCTGCTATGCATGGTCGGATAATTTTAGCGTCCATCTTTTTTGTGCTTGGGTTTACGACTATTTTTGTGGCGCTTGGTGCGGGCGCTTCCGCTTTTGGGCAATTGTTACACGGCCATAAATTTTTTCTTACACAAATAGCAGGTGGTGTTATCATACTGTTTGGACTGCATTTTTTGGGTATTTTGAAAATTGGTTTTTTATATCGTGATACACGTTTTCAATCGAACTCTACAAGTGTGAGTGTTTTTGGGGCCTATGTAATGGGTTTGGCTTTTGCTTTTGGTTGGACGCCGTGCATTGGTCCTATTTTATCTCCTATTATGTCAGTTGCGGCTGATAGTGGGCAAGTTGGACGCGGTGTTTCCATGTTACTTGCTTACTCAATCGGGCTTGGGGTTCCTTTCATGTTGGCTGCGATTGCTGTTAAGCCATTTTTGAAATTTTTGAAGAAGTTCCAACGTCATCTGGGAACAATTGAAAAAATTATGGGCCTTATACTGATCTTTGTTGGCTTCCTCTTTATTAATTCGACACTTGATTGGTGGGGCAGCTGGATTTCTTTAAATGGCCTCTCAACGTGGTTGCTTGAGAATTTTGAAATTCTTCAAACATTAGAAGGTATGTTGGTACCGGACGATATTCCCGAACAGATTATGAAGCAATAGATTCAGGGATCATATGAAACAAGCTGATACTCCTTACGTTGCTTTGACAATTGCTGGATCTGATAGTTCTGGCGGTGCTGGTATTCAAGCGGATTTGAAGAGTTTTGCGGCCTTTGGTGTGCATGGTGCGTCTGTTATCACGGCGGTAACAGCGCAGAACACCACTACTGTTCAAGATATATATACTTTGCCATTGTCTTCGATTGAGGCGCAGTTAGATGCGGTCTTCAGTGATATGCCTATTCAGGCAATTAAGATTGGTATGATTGGTTCACCTTCCATTGCGGCATTGGTTGGTCGTTATATCCGTCAGGCGAATGTTGATTTGGTTGTTGTTGATACTCCTTTAATGTCTGGAACAGGGGCGGCGCTTGGGTGTGAACTGGTGCGATCTGCGTTGGTTGAACATGTATTCCCTCTTGCCAATATCATCACTCCTAACTTGTATGAAGCTGGTTTATTATTGGAAGAAACATCTCTTAACTGTGAGAATTTATGTTCTGACCATGGACGGGAAGCATTTTTATCCAATGAAGCTATTTTCCAAGAAGCTGTTATTCAATTTGAAGATCAGGCGCGTAGATTATTGGAGCTTGGGCCACGATCGGTTTTGTTAAAGGGCGGTCATTTTTATGATCTTGGTAATAATGCCAACAAAAAGTCTCTCAAAATTGCTGAAAAACAAGCGATAGATGTGTTTTATAATAAGCATGGTTCTAAAGTGTTTGTTTCAGATTGGGTTGATGTGATGCACCATCATGGGACAGGTTGTGCTCTTTCTTCTGCAATAACTGCTAACCTTATTTATAGTAAATTTAATGAAAAATCTGATGAATGGGCTGTTGAGAAGGCCAAAGCTTGGGTTCATGAGTGTTTGCATAACTCTGGGCATATGTCTGTTGGAAAAGGGGCTGGACCGTTAAATATTGCCAATTTACGCAAAATTGATCTATAAGTGAGCCAGGTTACGCAGAATTAACTTTACAGATGATGCCGCGTAAACCATAAATCGCGCAAATTGATACAAAGTTGAATTTTATCGTTATTACATAAAAAGTTTTAGCGGAGATAAAATATTTGGCCTGATTCCTGCTTTTTAAACGAAATCTAAAAGTTTTAGTGGGTAGAACGGCGGATTGTTATTTTTAGCACTTTAAGAATTGTTTTGAGACTTTGGTTACAGAGCAATTTATGAACACAGTTCAATTGTTTAGTGTTTTGAAAATTTAAGGCTCATTAATTTGAGCATATTTGTTTTGATATTGTGGAAGCCTTTTTCCAACCCTTTTATACGGATGCTTTTTTGGGCATCTGAAGTTGATTAAAAGGAGCGATATTGAGGCCATTAAGTATAAAGAGTATTGAGTGTACGTATGAAGTCACTTGGATTTGGGTTTGAAAAATTAGGTTTATTACCACTGCGGTCACCATATATTGCCCTGGTCGTTTTGGCGGTATTTTCAGCATTTTGTGCAACTGGTATTTTAAAGTTGGAAACAGATGATGCTTTGAGCGATTTGTTTCGTTCAAAATCTGCTGTTTTTGCTGATTATAAAGTAATGAGTGATTTGTTCCCCTCTAGTGAGCGGGACGTATTGGTTATGATTGAGGGTGATGATCTTTTAAGCCCTAAGGGTCTTGAATCAATTCGTAATGTTCATCAGGAACTTGAGTTTGTTGATAGTGTTGATGGCGCTCTTTCTATGTTTTCTATGCGGGGGCCTCCTAACAAGGACGGCTATGCACCGCCAATTATTCCTCATGACATTCCAAAAGATGGGGAAGGCTTTTCTGTTGTTAAGCAGGTTATTAAGGAGCATCCGCTTGTCTATGGCAAGATGATGTCTAAACCTGATGCGAAGGGTACTCAGATTGCTCTTGTTGTTCTTTCTATAAAAAATGAAATTCGATCCAGTAAAGACATGTCTGCGGCTATGAAAGATGTGCGCCAAACTGCTGAACAAGCCTTGGAGGATTATCCTGGTTTTAGTATTGAAGTGGCTGGTATTCCTGTTATGCGACAGGAGATTAAAGCTGCGATTAAGCGTGACCGCCTGATTTTTAATACAATCGGTTTTATTGTCGGCTTTGCTATTAGTTTAGCGTTTTTCCGCCGCCCGACGCTTGTGTTTATTGCATCTGTTTGTCCGGCTCTTTCTGTTTTATGGTCGCTTGGCCTGCTTGGGCATATGGGTTTTCAATTGAATACCTTTATTAATGTTATACCTCCGCTTGTGATGGTGATTGCACTCTCTGATGCGATGCATATGGTTTATTCCATACGGCGAAATATCACGAAGGGTCTTGATCGTTTTCAGGCCACGAAGGAAGCTGTGCTTAATGTTGGTCCTGCTTGTGTTCTAACGTCCTTGACAACCTCTCTTGCGATGGCATCACTAGCTTTGACTGATAGTGGACTTATTCGCCAATTTGGTTTGGCGGCAGCTCTTGCGACATTAATGGCTTTCGCTGCAGTTATTTTGGTTGTGCCAACACTGACCTGTTTGCTTCTTAAAGATGAAGATAAATTCAGAGCTGAAGAAGAAAAGCACAATAAAGCCTTGAAATGGATGGAAGAGTTTTCTGGTAAGATTTCTCATTTCGTTAAGCCGCGCCATTTGGGTATGACTATCATTGGTATTTCTATGGCTGTTTTGTTTACCATCATGCATAGCCAATTACAGGCGCAATATCGCCTATCTGATCAGGTTCCTGCTGGAAAGCAGTCAGTAGAGACGTCTAGTCGGATTGATCAATTTTTGGAAGGGGCAACGCCACTTCATATTTTGATTGAATGGCCGGCTGATAAATCTCTACGTGATGATGTCGAAGTTTTGGATGCTATTGAAGAAGCGCATCGGATTATGGAAGAACAGGCTGGTGTCGCCAATGTTTGGTCTGTTGCAGCGCTTCGCCGTTGGCTTCGAGAAAATCAAGGTGATAAAAGTGCTGAGCCTAAATTTGTAGGTGAGTACTTGGATAAAATGCCAGTGCATTTGCTTAATCGGTTTGTGAATGAAAAACGCAATGCTGCTATTATTACTGGCCGTGTTCCCGACATTGATGCAAAAGACACTTTGCCTATTTTGAAAGGCATTGAGGATGAGCTTCATAAGAGTCTACCTGAAGGTCATAAAATGAATATTCGTGTCACAGGACTTTCTTCTGTGTCTGCTATTCAAAGTTCGACTATGATTAATCAACTCAATCGTGGTTTGGCTGCGGCTGTTATTATGGTGATTTTCTTAATTGGATTTGCATTCCGTTCTAGAGAAGTGGCGCTATTGTCAATTGTGCCAAATCTATTACCAATTGCGGCGGCTGGAGCCATGTTGTTTGTGAATAATCAGGGGCTTGAATATGCGAGTGTGATTGGTTTAACGGTAGCGTTTGGCTTGGCAGTGGATGATAGTATTCACTTCTTAAACCGTTTACATTTAGAGCGCCAACGCACAGATAGCCAGGAAACGGCTGTTTATAATACGTTGGTGCATATTGGACCTGTTCTGATGCTGACGACCATGGTTTTGGTTTGTGGCTTGGCAGTGACAATTTTAAGTGAATTGCCCTCGATGAGGCAATTTGGTAGTTTGGCTATGACAACGTTGATTGCAGCTGTATTGGCAGATTTGTTTATTTTGCCTGCTATCATTCTTTCAACTTGTCGTGAAAAGCTTCCAAAGCCTAAAAGTTCATCATAAAAATACGTATAGGAATTAAGGATTTAGTTGTATGAAATTGTTGAGAAGTGCTGTGAATTTGAAAAAATGCTCCCCTTCAGCTTATGGGATTTTTTCAGCATTTTTACTTGTTGTTGCGATTACTTTTTCTGGAAGTGTAGCAGCAAGTGCTAAGAACCCTTTTAAAAAGGTTTCTGGTAGTTGGAGAAGTGCTGGAGCTGTTGCCACGATTTCTGGTAATCGTGAAAGAGTTAAGTGTCGTGCTCGTTATAAGACACCGGGAAATAAAGTTGCAATGTCTTTGAAATGCTCAGGGCCTGGTTATTTTATTAATGTCCGGGTTAATGCTCGGGTGAACGGGGGCAGTGTTTCTGGTTCATGGAGTGAAAGTAAATATGCTAAAAGCGGTTCTCTAAATGGTAATGCCTCGAAATTTAAATCGCACCTGTCATTTTGGGGTGGTGGTGTTAGCGGTAGCATGAGTATATCTTTGAAGAGTTCGCGTCGCCATAGAATGATTATTCATGCAGCAGGAAATAAGATTGTTATTCCTCTGAGACGATAAATCTACCTGTTTTAATGTCACACAATCATTGTTTTTTGTGACATTGACGCAACAAATCGTATAGAATTAAAAGGGTCGCTTTTTTAGCGGCCTTTTTTTATTAAGCGTGCGGTTTGCTCAATTTATTATATAAGTCACTGTTATTTAGCTATATTTTTTCACTTTTTTCTCTCGAGTTTTTCTGTTTTTCCTTTCTCATTCATACTGAAATTTTATTCATTCTAAGGTGGTGGGCATAAAATTACCCAGCTGCTGATTGCGCAATTTGACATGGTTGTTTAGAGTTTACTCAATCAAGTTTCATAAATTTGTCATAGTTACGTAAGTGTTGTGTAAATTCAATCGTGTTGAGTAGGAGGGTTTGTATGGTTTTCCTTCGGAGTTTTTTTACAAAAGACTTTGTTAATCACGAGGTTTTTTTTAAGCGAAAAGCTGTTGCCTCTTCATATTCTAACACTGCCACTTTGCTTGTCTCTTCCCTGATTGTTTCAGGAATTCTTTCTTCAAATTTTTATTCTGATAAGGCTCATGCCGGTGGTTTTGCTATTAGAGAACAATCGACTTTAGGGCTTGGAGCTGCATTTGCTGGTATCGCTGCTGGAGATGAACTGAGTTCTATCTATTGGAACTCAGCGGCTGTTGCCTCTGCTGGTATTGGCCTTACAACTGAGTCTCATTATGCGGTTATTGTTCCAAG
>JAJFHW010000107.1 GCA_021775385.1 Hyphomicrobiales bacterium
ACCAACTTCTTGTAAAGCCTCTTTAACTTCATCAAGTTTAAAAGGTTTGATTATTGCTTCTATCTTTTTCATTCCCAACCGTTCCTTTATTTGTTTAGCTTGTTACGAGGGTGAAAATTAGGGTGCACACTCTAATCTAAACTTATCTTACAACTGGCTGAATTGCATCGCTTATGCCAAGTAATTCACTACATAAAAAAAAGAATTAAATCAACGGTTTAGTTGTTTTTTGCGATTGTGAAGCTATTGCCCAACTAATGAGAAGCCTAAAAATTAGGCATTATGATTAAAAATTAAGCAAAGAATGTGTATAAAATTTAGGCGACTTTCTATGATTAAATTTTGGAAGTTTAATTAAAACTTTTCCCCGATAAAGGAACTCAATGCATGGAATTATTCAGCATATCTGAGATGCAAGAAGCTGATAAGTTGGCCATAGAGGCAGGAATAAGCGGTTTATTCTTAATGGAACAAGCAGGCTTACGCCTAGCAAGCCATATTGAAAGTATTTCCAAGGGACCGTGCCGAGTGAGTATTTTAGCTGGACCAGGAAATAATGGAGGGGACGCTTTTGTAGTAGCGCGTCTATTAAAACAAAGAGCCTATAAAATAGACATGTTTCAACTATGCTTAAAACATGAGCATATAGAGGCTGTGAAGTCTGATGCTATAATTATGAAAGAGAAATGGCAGCATATAGAAGGTGAGACTCATTCAATCACTAATAAAGCGGAGTTAAGAAGGAGCTTAGCAAAATCATCTTTGTTAGTAGATGGTCTCTTTGGAGCTGGGTTAAACCGCAATATTGAAGAGCCAATTAGCTCATTAATCAGCGAAATCAACCAGTCAAACATCCAAGTGTTAGCAATTGATGTTCCATCTGGTGTAAATGGCAATACAGGCCAGGTTATGGGGACGGCGATAGAGGCTGATCTAACATGTAGTTTCCATCGGCCAAAGTTAGGGCATTACTTGTATCCAGGGAAGACAATTTGTGGAGAGTTACGCATAGATGATATTGGCATCCCAGATCGAATAAATAATCAAATTGCCCCAAACCATCAAATAAACTCTCCAGAAATATGGCGGGACAGTATAAAACAGCGATCTCAAAACTCTCATAAATATCATCATGGAAGCGTTCTGGTTGTTTCTGGTGATCAAACAATGCGAGGTGCTGCCGTACTGGCATCAAATGCAGCTATAAAGTCAGGGGCAGGTCTTGTGACAATAGCTGAAAAGATAGATGGATTAGAATGCCATCCAAAATCATATGCGGCGATAATGTTAGCTGTCATGCCAGAACAAGAAACTGAAGACCATTGGCGCTCATTATTAAGCTCAAAAAAAGTAACAGCCGCTCTTATCGGGCCAGGAAGTCTCTCAACTCAAAAAACGTTAAAAAGGGCGTTGATGCTGTTAAAATGTAGCCAAAGAGTGGTTCTCGATGCCGGGGCTATCACGGCCTTAGCCAACGAAGCCTTTGTGGGTCAACAAGAACTGTTAGCTCAAGTTAAAGGGCAACCTAAAGCAATATTGACCCCTCATGAAGGAGAGTTCAAAAAACTATTTCCTGATTTGGATGTGAAAAACAAAATAGAAGCAGCAAAGCAAGCTGCAAAGAGAGTAAATTCTGTGATTGTGCTAAAGGGGGCAGATACAGTTATAGCTGCTCCAGATGAGCGCATATTGGTGAACTCAAATGCACCCTCAACACTAGCCACCGCTGGCACTGGCGATGTTTTAGCAGGTATTATCGTGGCTCTCGCGTCAAATAAAGACATACCTCTTTTTGAGGCGGCGGCTGCAGCTGTTTATATTCATGGAGAATGTGCAAACCAGATAACATCAGAGTTGGTAGCAGACGAGCTAATAGATCACATTTCCAAGGTAAAACATAATCTTATAAACAATTGTTGAGCATAGAAGTCTCTAAAATTTAACTCGTGTCATTCATTTTTTAGAGAAGGCGAGCATAAGCGCGAGCAACTGAAGCTGATGTTGGTTGGCCAGATGAGCTTGCAGGTAAAGAACTCGAAACACTCTCGATATTTTGTTCTAAATTCTGCACACGAACAGTCTCAGTAGCGTTTAATAGTAATTTAGCACCAGCATGTTCATTTGCTTGCTCAACTAATGAATCATATTCCGTCTTTTCAGAAGCGCTCAATTGAGAAATTTGTCTAGGCACATCAATAGTTGCAATCTGTCTTTGTATGTTTTGCACTTGCCTGATGGCTACAGTATTTGTCGAATCTTCTGACAATCGATCTTCAAAACCTGCTAGTAGAGTGTTTAAAGTCTCTAGTCGTTTTTCTTGTGGTGGAGCAAGGCGAGGAGCAAGTAGGTCATCAATTTGCTCGCGAATATCATCAAGAAAATCATCGTTTTCTACATTAGCTGATGGTTTTCCAATGATCGTATCAGCTTCTAAAAACAAAGCAGCACGGTCTTCAATTTCATCAGAACGTATAGTGCCGTTTGAAGCTTTTTCGCTAAGCTTTGAAATTTCACCTTGAATTTCTGTAAGGCGTTGATTGTCGGCTGGGGTCAAAAGAGGTTTATATCCACGGATCCGGTTAATTTCTTGCTTACCGGCGTTCACAATCGTCTGTGCGGCAATCTGCGCATCAGTCGCACCTTCACTTTTACCAGCAGCAAATATGCTGTCGGCTGAACCACCACCAAATATAGACGTTGCACTAATAGCCATAAGAAATATCTCCAAATAATGGCGCAAAATTACTCAAGCTAAATTCAATTAAGAATCATACTACAACGAATTCAGTTAATTTTCGGTAACAAACAGAGTGCTGGGTGGAGTAGGGTTATGATTTAATTTAGTTTTTTCTTTGCGGCGATGATCCTCATATAAGAGGCTTCAATTGCAGATCGTTGTATTTCACCGCGTTTCACGGCGCTTATGATGAGGTTTTGTATCCGAGATATTGAGCTTGGGGTCGCATACTTACCATCCACAATTAAGAGAATGTCATTACCAGCTTTCACAGCTTTTATCAGCGCATCATCAAATTCAAAATATTTTTTAATCGCCCCCATCCCTAAATCATCAGTTATAACAAGACCTTGATAACCAATGTCACGACGTAATACTCCCTTAATAGCTTTCTCGGATAAAGATGCCGGAAGTCTATCGCGATCGCTAAAAGCGGGGTGATAAAGGTGACCAACCATCACCATATCGACAAGTTGTTCTTTGACCATAAGTTTATAAGGGGCTAGCTCAACCTTCTTCCAGCTTTTAGTTAAATCAACAAACTGCTCATGACTATCAGTCCAGGAACTGCCATGCCCGGGAAAGTGTTTCAATGAAGTCAGGATTTTATTCTGGCGATGAGCAAGTATAAAAGCACTTGAATAAGTCTGAACAGTTTCAGGTTTAAAGCCATAGCTTCGTTCTCGAGCACCAATGATTGGATTTTCAGGAACAATGTTCAAATCGACTACAGGGCCAAAATTGACATTAAATCCAGCACCGGCCAACTCTTCCGCAAGAGTTTGATAGGTTTGTAGAGCTAAGATTTGATCATTAGCAAGCGCAATAGAAGAGGCGGTTGGAATTGTCGTAAAGCCGTGTTTTTCTTTTAGTCGTTGAACCTGACCACCTTCCTGGTCAATCGCTAGAAGTGGTGGCAGATGCTTAGCTGAGCCTTTTTTCATATATGAGACAAGTTTAGTTATCTGAGTTTTAGAAGACATATTATGTCCCATAAATATCAAACCACCAATTTGGCCATTTTTTAAAAGAATACGTGCGTCTTTAGAGCCTTTGTCACTGGGGGTAACTCCCTTAAATCCAAGCATTAACATTTGCCCAATCATCTCTTTTAAGCTGGGCGGTGTATTGGTTTTGCTTGTTTTCCCTAAGGCCATTAATTTCGAAGAATTTTTAGAAGCCGCGTGGCTAAGAGAAATTTGGTAATGAAAAAAAGAGACAAAAAGAAAAACAAATAAACTAGCTAAGGACAACAATAAAGAGGCAGCACTAAATTTCCTATTTTTATTAAATGCTGACGACTGTGATGGGCAAGAAGAATGTAACGGCGACCGCTTATGCCTGTTAAATGCCATAAAATTTGTGTTTAAATTTTTCATTTAGGCACCTTAAATCTTTATTTTCGCCAATTTCTTAATCTCTATACAAAACTAAGTCTTACTTGTAAGCAGCAGAATCACAAAACTATGGTTGCTAGTAGGCAACTGAAGCACAAAACTGCGGTTGCTAGTAGGCAACTGAAGCACAAAAAAGCGGTTGCTAGTAGGCAACTGAAGCACAAAAAAGCCACTAAATTGCGAGTAACATATGAATATCATCGTGAAAAGTTAAGTTAGTTCTATGCCTGTCTACTCATATCAGAGTATAGTCCGCAATAGTGAAACGATAATCAAAGCAGATTGCCCCCAAATTTAGGTTTAAAATGAGGCCAAAAATTTGGTGAGTGTAAAACATGTCATTAAGATGATTTCGCAAATGCGATGGAGCCCTTTAGTGATATCAAAAATTTACGTATTTAAGTATTTAAAAGCTGAAAACACCGAAAACAAGGTCTTTTGCAGGCAGCAAGAGCAAGCAAAGACGTATGCGCAATCGCTAAAAACATTACTGAATTTAGCTCTTGTCAGTGTTTTATTCGTTTTAATCAGCCTTACCCATTTCTCAAATTATGCCAAAGCAGCTGAAAGTGCGAACCTACTAGCTCGTAAAGGCAATACGGCACTGAAAAGAAAAGACAATGAACAGGCAATACAATATTTCTCAGAGGCTTTATTCGCAGGCTCATTAGAAATTTACACAAAAGCATCAGTTTTAAATGATCGTGGTCTTGCTTATAGCCGTTTAAAAAAGTTTCACCTGGCATTAAAAGATTTTAACAGAGCCATTGAAGCATTCCCTGAATACGCAAAAGCTTATAACAATAGAGGTTTGCTGCTACATCAGTTGGGCCACGACGAAGAAGCGATTAAAGATTTTAATCGAGCAATCGCTCTCCACCCTTCAATGGGGGTGTCATATCACAACCGAGCCAATGCTTTTTTAAAGGCTGGGGCAGAAAAACCTGCATTTAGTGATTTTGGTAAGGCAGCGACTTTATTAGCAGATAAAAGTCCTGCGCATTTAGCCAGAGGTCAAATCCACTGGAAACACTTACGTCACTACGCAGCCTTACGCGAACTAAATCTATCACTAGAGAAAAATAAAAATCAGGGCCTTGCGTATTTTAATCGAGGGCAAGTTTATCATTCGCTTGGGAATAGGGTTCGGGCAATTCAAGATATTGCAAAAGCCAGTTCCTTAGATTCAACTGACCTCGTATATAAAAAGCAATTGGCTATTATTTATCTTGAAAATAGACAATTACCTAATGCATCTAAATTGTTCAGCCAAATTATAGATGAAGAACCTCTCAATATAGAAATTATGATTTTAAGAGGGCGGATCAATGGAGAACTTGGCCGCTATCAGAAGGCACTCGAAGATTTAGACCAGGCAGTGTCACTTTCAGCGAGTGCTTCAGCTTATGCTGAACGTGCATTAGTTCAAGCAAAGAATAGACAAGCTGAGTTTGCAATAGCTGACATCAGCGAGTCTATTCAAAAAGCACCAAAAACAGGGCGCTCATGGGCAGTACTCGGAGATGCCGCACGCTTAAGCGATAAATTGATAGATGCTGAGCGTTATTACCTTGAAGCTTTAAAGCGGGATAAAATGCAACCCAAAGCATTAGCTGGGTTAAAGCAATTAGGCTTTGGATTAGATGAAGAAGAAATTGAAAGTGTTGCATCGATTGGTACAGACGTAAACGGTTGGTCAATTCAGGAACCTGAAAAAGGTCGTTTTATTGCAATCAATCCTTTGTATAAAAAATATAAAATCAAATTGGATTTATATGGTCCTGAAAAACCGAAAATTTTGGAATGGACAATCCTTAAGGGAAATTACAAAGGCTATGGATTGTTGCGCTACGATGCTGGTAGCAAAGATCCAAAAACACCAATAGAACATGTAGCAATATTGAATTTGCGTAAACAACGAGTGGAAACAATAGAGCCTTATCGTTGGGGAGCAAAAATAGCAAAATGGACTTGGAACCAAAATGATGTTGTCATCAAAGATCCTGATGGCATCCAAAACAAGGTGACTTTAAGAATACCTGTCAGGCGTGCGCCACCAAGAGTAGCACGACAACAAGACGATGGTTGGAATAGTGGTTTTTGGAATGCAGGTCCAAAAAAGAGAGTCTCAAAGAAAAAAAGAAGACGTAAGGTGCGTCGCAAAAAGAAAAAATCACTCTTCGGCGGTATTTTTGGGTTTTAAGCATGTGAAAATCTAGAATTTAGGCTTTATAACTCTTAGTATGAAAATTATTGATCACAAGAAGAACTGACTGTTGCAAGAGCCACACATCTCTTAAAATAAGACCATAATTCATAAGCTGGATGTACATAATTTAGCAACCAGACTTGCCAATACTTCATCAAAACTGGCATTTTAACAACTGAGATTCGATATTTTAAAACCTCAGGTTTATAATCTATGCCTTTCCTTCACAATAACGTGTAAGTTTGAAAGTAGTAACAACATTCTAATTTTGCTATCTATCTAAAGGATAAATAAATTTAGGCTTTGTGCTAATAGTTTTAAAACCCAAAAAGGCACAATGCTGGGTTATAGCGCAATTTAAAAAGGCTAAGTCACGTGAGCAAAATAGTAAAAAGAATGGCTTGTATCAGTTTATTGCTGACGGCTGTTTTGCTCCAAACAACCCTCATCAGCCAAGCAAATGAGGTCATTAAACTTAAAAACCAGAGTTTAAAAAAATACCCATTTGGCTCCATCGTAGTCGATACGTCGGAACGCCGATTATATTATATGCTCAAAGAAGGCAAAGCGATCCGTTACCGAGTAGCGGTTGGTAAGCCAAAAATGCAGTGGTTCGGCAATACATTTGTAACATTAAAGCGTAAAAACCCTGGCTGGACGCCAACACCTCGTATGCGCAAATTAGGATATCCTAAATATGTTCCACCAGGACCACGTAATCCTCTTGGAGTGAGAGCTATATATCTTGGGTGGAGTGAATACCGCATTCACGGAACAACATCACCCCGATCAATTGGTAGAGCAGCCTCTAGTGGATGTATTCGAATGTTAAATAAAGATGTGATTGATTTGTATAAAAGGGTGCATATCGGAGCACCGGTTCATGTAATCCGGTAAGTTGCATGGTTGCTAGTGGGCAACTGAAGTGCAGATAAAAACTAAAAATTAGAGCATTTCTTTGATTTCTTCGAAAAGTGGATTGCTCTAAATGGAATAAATTTTTGAAAAATAAATTAATCAAAAATTTAAAGGTCAACAACAGGCATATTAATATATTCTTTTAGATGTTCGGATATAGGATATAGTTACCTTTAAAAACAGATCACTAAAATTTTTAGATTAGATGACAATCATGAGGAAAATTGAAATGAAACGTTCAAAGTCTATAGCAACTCTTGTTGCAACAATGGCAGTTGCTGTATCTATGAGCTTCAGTGCCACAAATGCAAATGCCCAAGATCTATTCTCTGCACTATTCGGTGATGCACCAAGCGGCACAGCTAGTGGAAAACAGCATGTTTCATTTTCTAAAAAATTTAGAAGAAACACTGTTGTTGTAAGTTTTGGTGATCGTCGTCTTTATTATATCGACAAACGTGGTCAAGCCATTTCATACCCGATTGCTATTCCTAAAGGGGACGCACGTTGGTCAGGTAATTCACGCGTAAGTCAAAAACGCGTAAATCCATCATGGACACCAACAGCATCTATGCGCCGTGAAAATCCAAAATTACCAGCTTTTGTTCCAGGCGGTCATCCACGTAACCCACTTGGTACTCGCGCTTTATATATCGGGTCATCACTTTACCGCATACACGGAACAGACGCTCCATGGACAATCGGTAAAGCAGCCTCAAAAGGTTGCATCCGTATGTACAACGAACATGTTCAAGACCTTTACCCTCGTGTGCCAGTTGGCGCGAGAGTAATCGTGACATGGAAAAAATTTAAATCAGCATAAGCTGAAGCTATAGTTTTTATCTATTCGCAATTAAATTAAAAACACCCTCTGATTGAATAATCAGAGGGTGTTTTTTTTTATAAATTTTTGAAAAATTCCAATTAACACAGCCATTTAAAATAAATGGTGTTTTGATATAGTCGATTTACGGCTTTAAGCATTTATGTATATTTTTAGCCAAACGTTCCATCATAATGAAATAAGCAGATGAACTAGGTGGAATATTAGCTCCAATAGGGTCTAATACAGCTGTTTTAATATCATGACCTTCAGAAAGAGTTTTAACTAGCTTTGGGTTGTATTGCACTTCTGAGAACACACATACAACTTTCTCCTTATTTAATGTCTGAATGAGTTCCTTTAAATGTTTTGCGCTGGGTGGTGTTGAAGGGTTTAGAGTAATTGCACCAGAAAAATGCAGATGATGCGGCTCTGTTAAATACTGATATGCGTCATGAAAAACCATGTAGGAACGTTCATTCAAGGGCTTAAGCAGCGCTGATGTCTCAAGGGATAATTTATCGATTTGACTTGAAAGTGCAATCGCATTTTGCTGGTAAAGTTTGCTATTTTTAGGGTCAATTTTTGCCAGGTGCTTTGCTAAAGCAAATACGATAGTTTTTGCGTTCCCGGTATCCAACCATATGTGCGGGTCTTTTTGTGCTCCGTGATCATCATGGTCATGCTTAGCATGTTTTTCCTTATGATCATCGTGATCATCATGATCGTGCTTAGCATGTTTTTTCTTATGGTCGTCGTGATCAT
>JAJFHW010000108.1 GCA_021775385.1 Hyphomicrobiales bacterium
CTGAAGCCGTGATCAGAGTGGGCGTAGTCATAGAAGCCGTTCACACCGAATCCGAAGCGGGGAGAGCAAACCCATCGATATCCCAGACCTGTCGCTGCTGCCCACTCGTCTCTTAAACGGTAGACGTGGCTCTGAGAGAATATAACCTGGTTACCCTCTGTGAACACAGGGACGAAGAGGTCGACACCTCCCCCCTCACGCCAATCACCATAACGGCCCCTACCCTCTATATATGAGTACCAAGGAGAGTTGCAACACGCTGGTTGACACCGCTGTTCACAGCACTGGTTGGGCTGGTCGTAACCAGGCATAAAGTAGGTCCGGTCGGCAGTGACGGCAGTGGTGATCACTACGAGGGCGAGTAGAGTCTTTCTCATGCTTACATTGGAGGTAGAGGTGGTGGTGGGCAGGCATTGGTCAAGATCGCACCATCTGGGTCGGTAATCGTCGTGGGAATGCTGTTGTTAAGGGCCGAGAGGGCAGCAGCTGAGGTGGCACCTGGCACGCGCAGGGTACCCGAGGCGGCCCCTGCTGGTCGGTTCACAAAGATACCTGTAGCGCGGTTCGTGGTGTTATCAAGCAGCGTGGCACAGGTCGACTTCGGTGCCCCCCCTCCAGGAAAGTTGAGCACAGAATAGGCAGCCGACCCCGACGCACTGGTGTCGACGTTACCCGAGATGAACGGGTAAAAAGTTCCGGTCGATCCGTTACTTGCTGTAACCGCAGTGTTGGAAGCCCCCGAGAAGGAATTGTCCTCGATGTTGACGCCAAAGAAGTTGTCGGAGGGACCGGTGAAGAAACACTGGGCAACGACCCCGAATAGCGTTCCGGTAAACACGTTATCGTTCATTGTGCCACTAGCAAAGCTTCGGGTAACGTTGGCCGAGAATTCATTCACGAGAGCAGGGGTAGATCCACCGACCACGTTGTCGCTGAAATCCCAATTCACAACCATGCCGCTGTTGTCACCAAAAGCGTTGTAGAAGAGGCCTCGAACAATAGCATTATTCATCGTTACCCTAGTGATATTGCAGGTCAACTGGGAGCCGGCGGCAGCAATTGGCGCGAAGAAGATACCGTTAGTCACTCCCTGTATGGTTCCCTCATCGACGGTTATTGTCGCAGTCGATGCACCGGCGATATCAAAATCATAGGCGTTAGTTGCAATCGCAGCGGTGGGATTCACGTCATTGCGTAGCGAGGTAAAGGTGAAGGTGTCGGCTGTACTAGTCACGCCGATTACGGCGTTGGCGGCGCCGACACTCGCTCCCACTTTGATAAAACTCGAATCCTGGATAAGGATGTCGCCGTTGGGGTTGAGAAAGTCAAGGCCGTTGGTACCGATGGCAAGTCCATCAAAACTTATCACCTGGACGTTGTCGAGGGTGAGATCACCACCTGAATCGTACACGACGACGGGGGCGGCTCCGATGCCCGACGCTAAGAAACCGTTGGAGAGGCTCAGGGCACCGGTGTTGTTGGCGAGATTGATGGCCTCGGTCGAGATGTTGTTGATGGTGACACCGTCGATGGTGTTGGCATTGGTCGACGTGCGGATGTCGATGCCTGTGCCGACGTTGGTGAGTTGACCGCCTAGGTAGTTAAGATCGCCCGACATGCCGCTGACAAAGAGAGCTGCGTCTGAGGCCTGGTCGATGTTCAGGTTTCCTATTCCGACCGCGCCAGACTGCGTATCGATGTTGACACCGCGAGAGAGGTTGGAGAAGTTACCAAACATCAGGCTCGTGCCACCCGTGTTACCCATCAAGTTGAGGCCGTTGAAGGCAACGGTGTCGACCGTGATGTCCATGAGTTCGATGCCGGCAGAGTTGGTCGCGAAATGCATCGCGTTGCCACTCGTGTTGGTGATCATCACGTCTCTGTAGAAGACGAAGCCCTGCGAGTTGCGGATGTCGATGGCCGAAGTCACGTTGTCGAAGATGAGGTCGGTGCCAAAGGTGTTAGTGATCATGTTACCGACAAGCGAGCGGCCGGCGTTAATAAAGCGGAGGCCAAAGATGTTGTTGTCGTCGCGCAAGATGAACTGGTCGAGTCCAGGGACGCCTGCGAATGTGGCACGACCAGAGAGGGTTAGGTCGTCGATGACAAAGGAGACGCCGTTGCCGTAGTCGGCGACGATCGAAGTTTGGTCGTCAAAGCCCAGTAGCTGTTGGGCATTCTTGAAGACGAACTGCCCCATCTGGATGTCGCCCAGGTCGGCAAGGCCGATGATGATGTCGTTGGGACCAGAGATGACCTCGGCATTTTCGATGGTGGTCGGAGCGATTTGTGTTCCAGGTCCACCGCCGATAGCGTCGACGAAGAGGAGGAGAAGGTCGTTGCCGGCAGGGCCAACAACAGGTTGTACAACTTCGGTGGTGCGCTCTGTGGTGATGACGCCAAATTCACGGTGGACGAGATCGCCCATGCGGCGGCAGAGGGAAGACTTGTAGCAGCATGGAGCCTTGCCACCGAGAGGGATACGGAATCCTCCGACGACACCACCCTCGTATCTTCGAACAGCGTCAAATTGGAATTCTCCACCGACAAAGAGGCGAGAGCCACAGCAGCAAATAGGATTGTCCCACTCGTACATGGCCCTAACGCGTGGTCCGACAAGATCCTTGGTGCACTCTGAACGGAACCAAAAGCCACCGGCGTAGGTGCGCAGGTAGCCACAGCCCACAGGTATGATGTACCCAATCTCGGCGTCGACGCCGGGGTATGATCTCTCTTCGCCTTCGAGGAAGTTACCGACGACGTTGATGCCTTGCAAGAAGGCATCTTGTAGAACGGCAGAGCCGACGTTGCGGCGGTGGGAGCGGTTAGGGATGTAGGCGTTAGCACGGGCTTCCCAACACTCGCCAAGAACTTCAGCGCCGAGCCCACCTTGGTAGTAGGTGTGATGGCGGTCGGTCCGCGTGTAGTCGAACCAACCGTTCAAGCCCCAAGCAACGCCGGGACCACAAAACTTTCTAAAGCCGACACCCTGGGAGAAGTTCGACTGGTGCTTCAACCGGTAGGCACGCGTCTGCGTAAAGACAAGGCCCGATCCGTTCTGTACCCACGGCACGAACAAGTCGCCGCCGCCCCCCTGGCGAAA
>JAJFHW010000109.1 GCA_021775385.1 Hyphomicrobiales bacterium
CAGCTTGTTGTTGTATTTACGAACCGTGTATTCATGTGAACAGCTGGTACATTTGGATTATGTGGGTGAGCTATGAGTGAAACACCGGATGCCCAAAATTGCGGGTTTTCACTAGCGCCAGGTATTTGTGCTCTGAATTCAGGTGAGAACTCTCCGTGGACTGTTGAGCAATGCACTCCGACTTTTTCAAACACACGCCCACTCATCATGGACATGACGCCCCCGCCACCTTTGGTGCTATCATGATTTTTGCGCTCCCAGGGTGTGCGCTCAAAACGTCCAGCGGGTGTGTCTTTTGGCAAATAATCAGCGATTTGGCCTTCTAGCTCATCTTCTAACTTTTCAAACTCAGCACAGATTTGATCTCGCAATGTTTCAAACCAGGTCCTTGCCTGGCCTTTCAAACCGTCCATCTCTTCAGATGTGCCATGAGGTTCTTTGCTTGCGAGTTTTTCTTTATTCATCATTTGATGGGGGCCTTATTCTGTAATCTCAATTCTTATTGGTTTTTGAAACCTGTTGCCTTAAATCCTGTAGTTTGGCGCAAAGCTTCTCCTAATATCATTGCACCTGCAACAGCTATATTTAATGATCGCATTTCGTTTTGCATCGGTATGGTAATCTTTTCATCTGCCCGATCGGCAACTTCTTCTGGGACGCCGGCAGATTCTCTTCCCAATAACAAAATATCCGTCTCTTTAAACTCAAAATCTGTGTAAATCTGATCTGTCTTGGTTGTGGTTAGGATAAGCCTCCCCTGATTTCTTTGATTTGAGTCAAGGAATTGGGTAAATGAAAGATGGCGTGTCAGTTCAGCTTTTGAAAGATAATCCATAGCTGATCTTTTTAAAGCTCTATCCGACATATCAAAGCCAGTTGGGCCGATGACATCAATTGAGACATTAAGACACGCCCCCAAACGCAAGAGGGTTCCCATATTTTGTGGTATGTCTGGTTGATAGAGAGCAAGCCGCACGTTTGTTGATCCTTTTTTAAGCATAAAACGTATTTGTAAGACTGATTTTGGGCTTTATGCCATATTTGCCTTCTATGTCATAGATGTTCAGGACAAGTCTTGATGTAATGGATTTGAATAAGCAGACCTATTGAGTATTTTAGCCGATTGAGACGAGCTTTTTTATTTTTTCAAATTTTTAAACTTCTCTTTATGCTGAGTTCTTATTTTTTCATTGTGCATTTTGAGGCCACGAATGTGAGAAGTTTACTGCTTTGTCTTCTTTGCTGCGACAAAAATACTATTTTTTTTGAAATGCGGTGATTTGTATCTAACTCACCCCTTGTGATTTTGGCAAAAGAGTGGCAGTAAAGCACGCAATAAATAATTAATATTTTGGTGAATTCTAATTTTAAGGCTTTTGCCTTGTTTTGCTCAATTGCCTGTTTTTGCACAATTGCCCGTTTTTGCACAATTGATTGACCAGAGATCTTCGTATTTGATGATTTTTGGTGAAATGTTTGAGCTTTCGCAAGGCGAATCAGTGTTGATACAATTAGATAAGCTAAGATTTTTTCTGTTTGCTGCTTTTTGAACAGCTATTTCATAGCATTTTGATGATGCTTATTCTTAAGGGCTAAAAGAGCCCTTGTTAACGAGCTTTGAAATAAATTGCGTTCTTTAGGTCTTTTTGATCTTGAAGAGCTTAATACCAATTTCAAGGCAGAACTCTAAGGGAGGCTAATTTGTCTTCAGACCATAATGATGAAGGCCGTCGGGATTTTTTGATGGTCGCTGCCGGTTCTTTTGCTGCTGTTGGCGCTGCGGGTGCGCTTTGGCCACTTGTTGACCAAATGAACCCTGATGCCTCAGCTAAAGCTCTGGCTTCGATAGAAGTTGATTTGAGCCCGATTAAAGAAGGTCAAGCCGTGACCGTTATGTGGCGCGGTAAACCTATTTTTATTCGTAAACGAACAGCTGATGAAATTAAACAAGCCGTTTCAGCTGATACAACTGACATGCGTGACCCTCAAGTTGACGGGGATCGTGCTAAAAAGCCTGAATGGCTTGTGTTGATTGGTATTTGCACGCACTTGGGTTGTATCCCACGTGGACAATCTACTGGTGACGTTCATGGCGATTTTGGTGGCTGGTTCTGCCCATGTCACGGCTCTCACTACGACACATCTGGACGTATTCGCAAAGGCCCTGCACCGACTAATCTCGAAGTGCCGCCTTATGCTTTTATTTCAGATACGAAAATTAAAATTGGTTAGGAGCAAACATGTCTGATCATAGCTCAAGTTACGTTCCCTCCAACGGCTTTACGCGTTGGCTTGATGAACGTTTGCCTATCATACGTTTGATGTATGATTCATTTATTGTGTTCCCAACACCGCGGAACCTTAACTACCTTTGGACATTTGGCGGTATTCTTACATTCTGCCTGGTGGCTCAAATTATCACTGGTATCGTGATTGCCATGCATTTTGTACCGCACGGTGATCATGCGTTTGCTTCTGTTGAGCATTTAATGCGCGATGTGAACTGGGGTGATCTTATCCGTTATACGCATGCGGTTGGTGCATCCATGTTCTTTGCTGCTGCTTATATTCACTTATTCCGTGGCCTTTATTATGGTTCTTACAAATCTCCTCGTGAGATTATCTGGATCTTTGGTGTGGTTATTCTTCTTCTGATGATTATCACAGCATTTATGGGCTATTCACTCGTTTGGGGGCAAATGAGCTTCTGGGCGGTGACAGTGATTACGAACCTCTTTACAGCCATTCCAATTGTTGGTGAGGGCATCACTCAGTGGATTTGGGGTGGTTATTCTGTTGGTGATCCAACATTGAACCGCTTATTCAGCCTTCACTACTTGTTCCCATTCATTATTGCGGCCCTTGTTGGTTTGCATATTTGGGCATTGCACGTTGTTGGCAGTAACAATCCAACTGGTGTTGAAGTGAAGTCAAAAACAGATACAATTCCTTTCTTCCCGTTCTACGTGATTAAAGACGGTTTCATGGTTGTTGTGTTTATGCTTCTTTTCTCTTGGTTTGTTTTTTATGCGCCAAATTATCTTGGCCATTCTGACAACTTTATTGAAGCTAACCCTCTGCAAACACCACCTCACATTGTGCCTGAATGGTATTTCTTACCGTTCTACGCAATTTTGCGGGCGATCCCTGATAAATTGTTTGGTGTGATTGCAATGGTTGCAGCGATTGTGGTTCTGTTTGTAATCCCTTGGTTGGATACATCTAAAATTAAATCAGTGAGCAAGCGTCCTTTATTTATGCCTTTCTTCTGGTTATTTGTGATCACTTGTTTTGCTCTTGGGTATTTAGGAGCGAAGGCACCCGAAGGTTACTTCCTTCTTGCTAGTCAACTCTTCACTGCATATTATTTTATTTTCTTTATCATTATTATGCCTGTGATTGGTTTGATTGAAACTCCAAGAAAATTGCCTGACAGCATTACTGAAGCTGTTGAGGGTAAATCTGGTAAAGAAGGAGCTTCATCATGAACTCTATTCTCAAAACTATAACAAAACTAACAGCGCTGTTTTCTGCAGCTGTTGTTAGTGGAATCATTTTCACTTCATCTGCATTAGCAGCTGGTGGAACTGGTCCTGAAGTCAAGCGACAAGAATGGAGCTTTGGCGGCTTTAATGGCCAATATGACAAAGCTCAATTGCAACGTGGCTTTGGTGTCTACAAGGAAGTTTGTGCTTCATGCCACGGTATGAAGTTACTTTCTTACCGTAACCTTATGCAAAAAGGTGGTCCTGAATTTTCTAAAGAGCAAGCTTTAGCCATTGCTAAAGAAGCGACTGTGATTGACGGTGTTGATGCTGATGGCGAACCAAAAGAACGCCCTGGTAAATTGTCAGATCGTTTCCAAGGTCCATTTAAAAACGAAACTGAAGCTCGCTCTGCGAACAATGGTGCTTACCCACCTGACTTCTCAGTTCTAGCGAAAGCCAGAACCATTCATCGCCACGTACCATGGTACTCAGAGCCTTATTACTGGGCTTATGACATGGCTACTGCTTACGAAGAAAAAGGTTCTGACTATATTTATGCTTTGTTGACCGGTTACGGCACAGCACCTAAAGGTGTGGTTATGGGTGATGGGATGAACTACAACAAGTACTTCCCAGGCCATCAAATTGCTATGGCTGCGCCTCTTTCAGAAGATGCAGTTGAATATGCTGATGGTACACCTACTACGATGGATCAGCATGCTAAAGATGTGACAGCCTTCATGGCGTGGGCTTCAGAGCCTCATTTGAATGCACGTAAGAATTTAGGTAAGCGCGTTCAGATCTATCTTTTGATCCTTGCACTTCTCTTGTTCCTTGCTAAAAAATCTGTTTGGGCTCGTTTGAAGCACTAATATAATGGATTAGAGAGACTTTCTCTATCTGTTAAATATAATTAAAAGCCGGTTCATTTGTTGAGCCGGCTTTTTTTATGGTCATATTTTTTTGAAAATATTTTTATAGACGTTTTATCGATTTTTGTGTTTTGGTTTGATTAATTATTTTCAAGAGATAGGGATGAGGTTTATGACCCAATCAGTTTTAGGTATTATTGGCGGTAGTGGCATTTATGAACTTGAAGAGATCACCAATGCTGAATGGCGGCAGATAGACAGCCCTTGGGGTAAACCCTCTGACGCTATTTTATTTGGCGAAATTGATGGATTACCAGTGAGGTTTCTACCTCGCCATGGTAGAGGTCATGAGCAATCTCCCTCTAGTATTAATTACCGAGCGAATATAGATGCACTTAAGAGGGCTGGTGTTACTGATCTTGTTTCTGTTTCTGCTTGTGGGTCATTGCGTGAAGATTGCCCTCCTGGACACTTTGTTTTAGTTGATCAATTTATTGATCGGACTTTTGCACGCGAGAAAAGCTTTTTCGGTCCGGGCTGTGTTGCTCATGTGGCGATGGGAGACCCAACTAGCCCGCTTCTTTCTGATGCGGTCGAGGCGGCTGCCCGTACTCATTCTCTTGCCCTCACGCGCGGCGGCACTTATTTGGCAATGGAAGGTCCTCAGTTTTCAACGAGAGCAGAATCTGAGCTTTATCGCTCTTGGGGGTGCTCGGTGATTGGCATGACCAACATGCCTGAAGCTAAACTCGCTCGCGAAGCTGAACTTAGTTATACAAGTCTTGCTATGGTGACAGATTTTGATTGTTGGCATGAAGACCATGAACATGTTGATGTCGCTGAAATTATTCGTGTACTACAAGATAATGCTGCGCGAGCAAAACAACTTGTATTACAATTGGCTAAAGATTTTCCACGCGAACACCCAAAATGCCCTGTTGGTTCTGATACGGCCCTTGATGTTGCGATCATTACTCCGCCTGATTTACGCGATGCCGCTGTTATGGATAAGCTGGATGCGGTTGCTGGACGAGTACTTGGGTAAGATTGACGAAGGTACGTTATGTCAAAATGGGTTTTGTTGCTTCGTGGGATTAATGTTGGCGGAAAGAATAAACTGCCAATGGCAGATTTAAAATCTCTTCTTAGCCAGCTAGGTGCTTCTGAAATTGAAACCTATATACAAAGTGGAAATGTTGTTTTTTCGGCTTCTGGATTAAAACCGCAATCCTTTTCTCAAAAATTGAGCAAAGCCATTTCAGATACTCATGGCTTTGCTCCACAGATAATAGTTTTGAAAGCAGCAGACTTCATCCGCTCAATTGAGACTTGTCCATACCCAAGAGACGAGTTTTCAGAAAAGATTTTGCATTTCTTTTTTTTAACCGAACCAGCCTTAGACCCACAAGTCGACAAATTAGATGAATTGAAGATTGCTTCAGAGCAATGGTCTTTGATAGATGGTGTCTTTTATTTATATGCTCCTGATGGATTTGGTCGCTCTAAATTGGCGGTAAAAGTTGAAAAATTGTTAGGTGTTGGTGCAACAGCACGCAATTGGCGCACGGTTCAAAAGCTACATAACCTCGTTATAAAATAAGTTCTTTATAGGTATTTATTACTGAATTTGAGAATTTATAGCTAAGTAGTAGCTTGAGAAAAACGTTTTTATGGGCTAATGAGTGCAAATAATGGCATATTTAGTCTGTTAAACCTTGTATTAAGCCAAAATTAATCAGGTAACCTCATTATAATAAGTTGATCTTAATCTTATTCAATCAAATTTAAGACTGTTTGTAACATACTGTTTTTTGATTGTTTTAAGTAAGCGGAGCTTTGTGCCTATGTATCTTTCAAGGCTAATTTATTATAGCGTTAATGCTGTTCAGTCTCAGGAAGGCTCGTTACAGCAGGAGCTCAAATCTATTTTGCTTGCCTCTCAGCGTAATAACCCGCCGCTTGGAGTTTCTGGTGCTTTGATATTTAACTACAGCTATTTTGCTCAAGTTCTTGAGGGTGATCGAAAAGCCATTACGAAAATATTTTGTAAGGTCTCTAATGACACACGGCATTCAGATATTGTTCTGCTTGAAGTTGAGCCTATTTCTGAGCGTTTGTTCAGCAATTGGAATATGTCTTTTGTTGGCGGTGCAGTTTCAGAAAATGAATTACGTCGCTATGGAACATCTGCTCAATTTCATCCTGAAAAAATGACGTCTGACAGCATTCTTTCTTTTGTTCGTGCTGTGATTGATGCAAGTAATTCGACAGTCAAAGCCAAAGCTTCTTGATCTCACATTGCATTACCTCAAAACACCCTAATTAATTTCAGTTTCGACGAGAGCTAATAACTCTTCTTTCGATCGCACCCTATCTGACTTCAACCATTCTATCGTTAATTGCTCCAGCACTTTTCTAACCTCTGGGCCTGGTTTCATACCCTTCTCGATGAGATCAGCCCCTTTAATGGGAAGTTCTTTTTCCTCATAAGCTTCCATCAGTCTTAATTTTTCGATCAATGCATCTCGATTAAGTGGGCAAGACCCTAAAGCATATAAGATTTTTAATGACGAGGAATAGTCGACCTTACCTAAGAAGAAGTGATATTTATTATAGAAGAACTTGCCTTCAGGCTGTGTGAGGTCAAGTGAAGTAATCAGTGAACTTTTTTCTAAATCAGTTTTTACTTTTAGCTCAATTTTTCTTGTTTCACTTTTTGATAATCTCAAACGTTTATTCAATCGTTTGACATCACCTTTATGCCATGCTGAGAGAACCGCTAGCCTTAATGCGGCATCGGCTTTTTGATTTAATTTTTTTTCTAGATCTACTAATTTAAAAAAGGCTCTGATATTTGGTGCTGTGCCTAGAAGGCCCATGAGGATGCCATTTTGATATAACTCGTTAACTACCTCAAGCGGCTCAGGTGCGCTGAGAATTTTAAACAGTTCTGATTTAACCCGCTCGGCAGATAAACCTCTTAGGCCATCCCTCTGTTTAATTGTTGCGGCTATGGCTAATGGATCAAATGGTTTCTTTGTATAGTAGGAAGCGAAACGATAATATCTGAGGCTTCGCAAAAAATCTTCTCTAATTCGATCTTCAGCATTTCCTATAAAGCGCACGGTTTGGGTTTTTATATCTGCTAGCCCTGATCCAAGTGGATCTTCAATCGTACCATCTTTTAAAACATAGAGGGCATTGATTGTGAAATCTCTACGTTTTGCATCTTCTCTCCAACTTGTACCAAATTCAACGATGGCATGGCGACCATCAGTTTTTATATCAGCTCGTAGAGTTGTTATTTCAAAGGTGGTGTCATTGATTAATAATGTTACCGTCCCGTGCTCTATCCCGGTTGGTATATATTTGATATGCGCGGCTTTTGCTTTTGAAATAATTTCTTCAGGCGTATAGATGGTGGCAAGATCAATATCTTCAACAGGTTTGTTCAACAGATGATTTCGCGGAGCCCCGCCGACAATTTTGACCTCATCACCATTTACTAGAAACACGTCAAACAGTTTATTCAACTCTTTCGTTTCCAACCAACTCGCTTCTGATAGTTTATTTCCAACAATCTTAGTCAATTGAATTTTCTCATTCTCGATACATCTGAGTTAAATTTCTTTTTCAGATACATCTTTTTTATCTTTTGTACTACTGGGTTTTTTTTCCGTTTGCTCTTTTTTAAATGGCTCAATATAACCAGGAATTACTTTGCCATCTTTCACGATAGCTGGGTGGTAGATGCCATCCTTCACACCACTGTTAAAGGTAATTTGCGTGATATAAAAAATAATCATAAGAGCAAAACCAATAGAAAATAACAGTTTTAGTGGAATTTGTTTCCAAAAGGCGGCTTTATCTTCTGGTTTTCTATCTATGATGATGTACGCCCCATAAATAATGAGGGGGAGAAAGATCAGTAGTAGATTGATTGCAATGACCCGTGTCATTCAATTCCTCGCTTTTTTCATAGTTTATGTTGGCATTAACAGTTTTAATTTATAGCTTTTCAAAGCGGCCGGCTAGTTCTCTTAAGATAGCAGCAGTTGCTCCCCAAATGTAATAGTCCTTAAAGGGCAATGCCCAAAATTCTCGTCGTTCTCCTTCGTAGGTGATGCTATCTCGTTTGAAATTTTTGACATCTATCATGAACTCAAAAGGTAATTCAAAAATTTCATCAACTTCATCTATTGCTTTCTTGAAAATGAAGGGAGGTGATAGCTCTCCAACGATTGGTGTTATATTATATCCCGTTACAGTTTGGTAAAGTGGGAGTTTACCAAGTACTTTTACCTGGGCGTGGCTAATACCAATTTCCTCATTTGCTTCTCGAATAGCCGCATGGCTTGGGCTTTCGTCATCTTTATCTATTTTACCACCAGGAAACGCGATTTGTCCCTTATGGTTTGAAAGAGATAAAGTCCGTCTTGTCAGAATTAGGTTTGGATTATCCTCTCTGTTTAAGAATGAGACGAGTACTGCCGCTTCTTTTACTGGTGGCTTAAACCCGCTGAAATTTTTTTCGTCACAACGAGAGTAAGGAGAGATAACATTCTCCTCATCTAACTCCATTGTTTTGCGTGCAAGCCGTTCACTTAGATTTTGCATTTAAATGTGCGATACCGAATTTTGCGTTGTTCTTAATTTATACCAAATTCTATAAGCTCAAACTTATTTCATTAAGCAAAGGCTTAACTATTCGGAGGGCAGTTTGATGATTTTTCTATTGAAAAGAAAGTACCACAGCTCCAAACCCCGTAATAGTCTGATCCTTCGATAGAGTGAGTTTCGATATAATTGGCTAACTCATAATAGACTGAACGGCTTAACTTTGCCTCTAACTTGTTTATCCCACTATGGCGTATTTTCAGATATGGTTTTAATGTTTCCTCATTCTTCTGTTTTGGGAAACGAAGCGAATTTTCCGCACTAGCTTCAATTCTATCTCCAACATTTGTTGTAAAACTGATTATTTGCTGATTATCTAGATTAGAAACATGCATCTCAACAGCGATGAACGGTACATCCTTTACGCTGATAGCCATCTTCTCAACAGGAGTTACAAGGAAATAATCTCCTTCTTCTCGCTTTAACACAGACGCGAAAAGTTTAACCAGTTTTTGACGGCCAATTGGGGTTTTATTGTAAACCCAGGCCCCATCCTCTTCTATGGTTAAATCGAGCTCACCACAAAATGCAGGGTTCCATAAATGAACGGGAGCGCCTGATGCATTACCCTTTTCGACTTCATTGTCAGTTAACTTTATATTTTTAACCAAAGTATCTAAGCCACCGCTTTTGGGGGTGACTTGTTCTGGCTCTTGCTTATCCATCGGTGACTTCACCTTTATGCCATTGATTTTAAATGTTTAATTAACATTAATTGTATTTGCCTCAGCTTGAACAAGTTTAAAATTTAAGTTTAATCTCACAAGATTGTGTGTTTCTTGTTATAGTTTAATCACACCATACTTACATATATGCTATTTTCAATTTTAACAGAGCCCGGTATACTTATCTTATGACCAATATCAGTCAAACCGGTGATAAAATCATCGAAGAGGTGGAAGCGGCCAGCGCAAAAATCAATAAGATTAAAGCGGCGGCTTCGTCTAAAATTTACGGACAAGATGCCGTTATTGACCTGGCTTTAATAACCATTTTAAGCGGTGGTCATGCGCTGCTTATTGGTGTGCCAGGTTTGGCTAAGACCCTTCTTGTCGAAACATTAGGCACAGTTTTGGGCTTAAGCAACAAGCGTGTTCAATTTACACCAGATCTTATGCCTTCTGATATCGTCGGCGCTGAGGTACTTGAGCAATCTAGCTCAGGCGAGCGCTCTTTTCGCTTTATTAAAGGGCCTATTTTTACTCAGCTTCTCATGGCTGATGAGATTAACCGAGCCAGCCCACGTACTCAGTCTGCCCTGTTGCAAGCGATGCAGGAAAAACATGTAACCGTTGCCGGTATCGACTATGAGCTGCCCACACCTTTTCATGTACTTGCTACACAAAACCCCCTTGAACAAGAAGGTACTTATCCATTACCTGAAGCGCAGCTTGACCGTTTTCTGACGCAAATTAATGTCAATTACCCGGATAAAGAAGCTGAACGCAAAGTGCTTTATCAAACAACCGGAACTGAAGTCCAAGATTTACAATCAATAGTCGATGGCGAGCAATTGCTCTCAATGCAACATCTTGTTCGCCAATTACCTATTGGCGAAGCTATTGTTGAAGCCATTTTGGATTTAGTTCGGAGTGCACGCCCTGGCGAAACAGATGCCCTGCCTATTATTAATGAGATGGTTGCATGGGGCCCTGGTCCACGTGCCGCACAAGCGCTTTCACTTGGTGTTCGCGCCCGTGCCTTAATTGATGGCCGTTTAGCTCCTTCACTTGATGATGTTGTTGCTCTTGCTGAACCTGTTTTGAAGCACCGTATGGCTTTAACTTTTGATGCGCGCACTAGAGGCATTACCCTGAAAGATATCATTAGCACCCTCACGAGTGGTGTTTTAAAAGATTAAAATTTAGGAGCTATACACCGTTTGTCAAAAATTACTGACATATCAGCGATCTCTGCTTCAGAGCCTATTGCGAGAAATTTAAGTGCCCTTATGCCGGACCTTATTTTGAGCGCTCGTCAAATTGCGCAAACTCTCGCCCATGGTCGTCATGGACGTAAGCGGGCTGGTCCTGGTGAAAGTTTTTGGCAATTTAGGCCCTATCAAAATTTTGAATCCATGACAGCGATTGACTGGCGCCGATCAGCCAGTACGGATCAATTGTTTGTTCGAGAAAAAGAGTGGGACACGGCCCATACATTTTGGCTTTGGATCGACCTATCTCCTTCTATGTGGTTTAAATCAAAACTTTCGAATGTGACTAAAGCTGAACGTGCGATTGTTCTTGGGCTGGCGCTTGCTGAAATGTTAGTCCGCTCAGGCGAGCGGGTCGGTGTTTTAGGATTGATGCGGCCTCGTACAAACCAGGATATTGTGCCCCGGATTGCAGAGCGGTTGATTTATAGCCAAAATCACGAAGAGCTTAAAAATGGTTTTCCCAAAAATGAAAATATTTCACGTTATTCTGAAGTTATTTTAATCAGTGATTTTCTTGATGAAATGGAGCACCTCACCAAGGGCTTACAACAAATTGGTGGCCATCAGGTGGGAGGTACTGCTGTGCAAATTATTGATCCTTCTGAAGAGAGTTTTCCATTTAGTGGGCGTGTTGAATTTAAAGATGTGCAAAGCCGGGAACGGGTTTTAATTGAAAATGCCGGTGAGTTACGAGCGCGATACAAAGAGGCCTTTCAAAAAAGAAAAGCTGACCTTGCAAATGTTTGCAGGAGACTAAATTGGGGGCACCTCATTCATCATACTGATCGCTCTGCTCGTTCTGGTCTCTTAAATATTCATGGGTTTTTATCATCACATTATTACTCTACTGGCGCGATGACACATGACCCAACGGTTGATTCATCTCTTGTTGTACCAAGCGACCCTTCTTTGGTGAGTTCAGATGATCAAGCGTCTAATGTGCAAACTGCTGATGCTAGAGGCGGAAATCTGTTGAAGGGTGAGACTATATGAGCCTTGGAATTTTAAGTTTTCTTAGCCCTTTGTCATTGCTTGGTTTATTAACTCTACCGGTTATCTGGTGGTTGTTGCGCTCTACGCCTCCTAGCCCTGATCGTCAGACTTTTCCACCTACACGAATTTTAAAACGCCTCTTACAAAATGAGACCACGGCGTCTCATAGCCCATGGTGGCTAACATTGTTACGGTTGATGGTTGCTGCTTTTATTATATTTGCGCTTGCTCAACCCGTTTTGAACAGTGCTAAACCTTTACTATCATCTTTGACCAATGATAGTGGTGCCACCACTGAGACCAATGGTCCGGTTGTCATTATGGTTGATAATGGCTGGACAGCAGCTCACCAATGGTCGCTTCGTAAAATCATGATGGAACGACTTGTACGCGATGCTCAAACTCAAGAACGGCTTGTCTTTCTACTGCCAACAGCACCGGAAAGAACGGGGGACAACCTTACTCCGTTTAGTGCACTTGATGCACTAGCGCAAATTGAACGTATGGAACCAACTTCTTTTCACACAGACCATCTTTCTGCTTTGAAGCGGCTCGAAAAAGGGCTAAACGTTTTTTCTTCGTCTGATGGTGATGCTTTGAAAAACGGAGCGCTTTATTGGTTATCAGATGGGCTTAATTTTAAAAACTCCGATGAAGTCATATCGAAACTGTCTGAATTTAAACGCCAAGGTTTTTCACTCCATCTAGTTTCACCTGATGAGAATGCTTTACCACTTGCTCTGAGCGCCCGGCTTGGCCAGGGCGGCATATTGTATGGTATCGTGAAGGGAGCTCCTTCTACTAGTGAGCGTCGTGGTCTGGTTCTTGCTCTTTCTGGACAGGATGAAATTCTGGGTCGTGTGCCATTTGTTTTAAAGTCGGCTCAATCGTCTATTGAAGCACGTATTGACCTGCCGTTAGAATTAAGAAATCAAATTACAAAACTTAAAATTGAGGGGCAAAGTTCTGCTGGCAGTGTTTATCTTTTAGATCAGCGCTCGAATTGGCGGCGCATTGGCTTGTTGTCCAATGAAGGCGGGCAATTGGCTCAACCGCTTCTTTCTCCGCTCTACTACATTAAGCGAGCCTTAGAGCCTTATGCTGAATTGGTCGATAGTGATACAACCTCTGTTGCTGGAGATATTGCTGAGACAATAGAGAGTTTTACTAAAAAGAATATCTCCGTGATTATGATGGCAGATATTGGTCGTCTTGTTGGTGCCCCTTTATTAAGGCTCACTGAATGGGTTGAGAAAGGCGGCGTGCTTGTACGCTTTGCTGGCCCCCATATGGAAGAAAGCCAGGACAGTTTATTACCCTCTCCATTGCGCCAGGGTGGGCGCCGGCTTGGTGGTGCACTTTCATGGTCAAAACCACAAGCACTTGCAGAGTTTGATGACCAAAGCCCTTTTTCTGGTTTAACTATACCACCAGAGGTGGTTGTTTCTCGACAATTGTTAGCTGACCCATCACGCCTTTCTGACAAAGTTTATATTTGGGCCCGTTTAAAAGATGGCACACCATTGGTTACCGCTACACGTGAATTAGATGGTTGGGTTGTTCTTGTTCATGTGACAGCGAATTCTGACTGGTCGAACTTACCTCTTTCAGGTCTTTTTGTTGAAATGTTACAAAGACTGAGCCAACTTTCACTTGGTGGCCAAACTGATAACAGTTCACAAAGTGAAAGTTCTTCCTCTGTAAGCCAAGAAAATGCTGTAGCTCAACCCGCTGCTGATATCGTTGATGTTCGCCCGCCAAAAGAGACTTTGCTTGCACCCTATCGTTCATTAAATGGCTTTGGTCGTTTGGAAAAACCACCTGTGTTTGCTGAGCCCATCGCTTTTAGCCAAATTAATAAAATAAAAATTGAGCCAAAGCACCCACCAGGGTTCTATGGTCCTCCAGATCAATCCATTGCTCTTAATCTGATTGAACAAACAACTAAACTCCAAAGGGGTGACTATTCAGTGCTAAAAGCTCAAAGGTTAGCCTATAAAAAAGCGCCGGAACGGGCTTTGCGCGGTCCGTTATTTATCACAGCTTTTATCTTTCTCATCATTGATAGTTTGATCATTTTATTTATGCGCGGTGTTTTTTCACTACGCCATGTTCGCCAAACAGCTCCTATTCTTTTGCTCCTTTTTATTCCTACGTTTGTTGCGTTATTTTCACTTTCTTTGCCGCTCACAAATGCCTATGCCCAAAGTTTTGAACAACAACAAAGCAAACCACCAGCTCAAGATTTTAAGCCGCCACAAAGTATCGATGGTGCAAAGCTTCGTCCCAAAACTGAGCTTAACTTATCTGCGGCTCTCAAAACTCATCTGGCCTATGTACTCACTGGAAATAGTAAAATTGACAAAACTAGCCGTGATGGTCTGCGAGGATTGAGTTTTATTCTAAACAATCGTACGGCTGTTGAACCAGCGGAGCCGATTGGGGTACGGCTAGAACGAGATGAACTTGCCTTTTACCCTATTCTTTATTGGCCGGTTGGCTCACATAGCAAACCTTTGTCTGACCGTGTAGCCCAACGAATTAATAGCTATATGAAACATGGTGGCATGATTATCTTTGACACGAAGGATCAAGATAGTCGTATTGGTGGTATTGATGGCCGCTCTCAACCTTCTTTGAAAACACTCTTATCTAAACTCGATATTCCTCGCATTGAACCTGTGCCACGGGGACATGTGCTCACAAAAAGTTTTTATCTGCTTTCTAGTTTTCCTGGCCGTTTTCAGGGAGGGGATCTTTGGGTTGAGGCTGCGGTTAAATCTTCAAATTCTACAACAACCTCTGACATTGATGGTGTGAGCACTTTAATTATTACATCAAATGACCTTGCCTCTGCCTGGGCTGTTGATGAAAACTATCAAGAGCGGTTCCCTGTTATTCCTGGTGGTGAAAACCAGAGGGAAATGGCTTATCGTGTTGGTGTTAATATTGTGATGTATGCGCTGGCTGGCAATTATAAAGCAGACCAGGTGCATGTGCCTGCCCTTTTGGAAAGGCTTGGTCAATGACAATATTTAATGGCTGGGATATTATATACGCTCCGTTTTTATCTCCTCTCTATCTTTGGTTGTTTGCCGGACTTATTGTTGCTCTGGTTCTTTTGATGCTTATTAACAGACTGCCAGGCACTCTATTTCGCGGCCTTGGTCTTTCTCTCTTGTTGTTTGCACTTTTGAATCCGAGTTTGCGCCAGGAACAACGAGACCCGTTAAAAAATATTCTATTGATTGTCACTGACAAGAGCCCTAGCCAGGTGATTTCAGGACGGCAAGATTTGGTTGATAAATCTTTAGAAAAACTAAATGAACAACTGAGCGATATTAAAAACATAGAAACCGAAATTATTGCTCTTGGCTCAGATGATGCCAATGCTAAAGATGGAACGCTTGCATTTTCTTCCCTTCGAGAGGGGATTAGTCGCCTAGCCTCTAATCGTATTGCTGGTGTTGTTATGATCACAGATGGACAAGTTCATGATGCTCCTAAGAAGTTTCAAGAACTTGGGTTAACTGTGAACCAAGGGCAAGGAAATCTAGCTGGCGCTTCCATTCCGTTACATTTTATCCTTACAGGCGATAAAAACCAGTTTGACCGCCGCATTGAAATTGTTAAAGCCCCTAAATATGGTATCGTTGGTTCTTCACGATCTTTAAAATTGAAGGTCGTTGAACAGGGTAATTCAGATGGTGCCTCGCATATGGTTCAATTAAAATTTAGGCAAAAAGGGAGCTCTGAGAAAACGCAATTTGTGCAAGTGGGAGAAGAAATTACCGTCCCCTTGAACTTTCCTCATGCCGGTTTGAATTTGATGGAAATTGAATTAGAAGATGCCAAAGATGAAATCACTACTGCTAATAACCGTGCTGTGATTGCTGCTGAAGGTGTTCGTGAAAATTTGCGGGTTCTGCTTGTCTCGGGTGAACCGCATGCAGGAGAGCGGACATGGCGCAACTTGCTTAAGTCAGATGCTTCAGTTGATTTGGTGCATTTTACAATTTTGCGCCCGCCTGAGAAACAAGATGGCACTCCAATTCATCAACTCTCTTTGATTGCATTTCCTACTCGTGAGCTTTTTTCTGAGAAACTTGAAGATTTTGATTTAATCATTTTTGACCGGTATCAAAGACGTGGTGTTTTGCCGCTTCATTACCTTGATAATGTTAGCCAATATGTTCTCAATGGTGGTGCTGTTCTCATTGCTGCTGGTGATAAATTTGCGACGCCGCTAAGTTTAGCGAATACACCTCTTGAACAAATTCTTCCGGCGACACCAACTGGTCAGGTGATTGACCAAGCCTATGTTCCTAAAGTTACAGATAAGGGACAAAAGCATCCGGTTACTCATAATTTACCGCTTTCAAATAACGCTGCTAGTCAGACAGCTCAATGGGGTAAATGGTTTCGTTTGGTTGAGGCCAGTGTTGGCGAGGGTGAAACACTGATGAAAGGGGCTGGTGACCATCCGCTTTTGGTGTTGAACCGACTTGGTGAAGGGCGTATTGCGTTACTACTTTCTGACCACGCTTGGCTTTGGGCACGGGGCTATGATGGAGGTGGGCCTTATACCACGCTTTTGCGCCGCCTATCTCATTGGCTGATGAAAGAACCAGACCTTGAAGAAGAAGCTTTAACAGCTGTTGGTGATGGACGTGACTTGCTGATTAAACGGCGTAGCATGAAGAAAACAATTGAATCAGTTCGGATCACACGGCCAGATGGCTCTAAAAAAGAAATTATCTTGAAAGAAGTTACGGCTGGGACTTGGCAAGCTAAATTACCCAAACAACAATTGGGCATTCATCGGATAAAATCTGGTAAACTGAATGCTCTGGCACATATTGGTTTTGCTAGTGAAAAAGAACTGAAGAATATCGTCACGACCGATCGAATTGTGGCTCCATTGGCTAAAGAAGCGAGGTCAGGTGTTTTTTGGTCTGGTGGTCAAACTAAGGCTGACACTGATGGCGGGGTGGCTGCTCTGATGACAGTACCTAAAATTTCCATGATGAGTAGTGCTGGTGCTTATGCTGGCGCTGGTTGGATGGGACTGCTGGATCGCCGTGCTTATGTTGTCAAAGGTGTAAAGCTCATTCCATTAATAAACGGCTTGCTCGCCCTTGCTGTCATGCTGCTTGTTCTTGGCACAATGTGGTGGCGTGAGGGGCGTTAGTAAAAAGCGTGAGACTTTAGTGATAAGTTGGGCTTTAATTTGCTTTTGCGACACCCGTTATTTTATTGATTGCGTTTTCACTGATTTCGAACATCAAAAGTCTTGCTGGATCTACTGGTCCTGGCAATTTAATTTGGCCATTTTTAATTTGTTTAAAGCCGGCTTTTTCATAGTAGGCAATGTCACCAACCAATAAAACAGCTGCTGCGTCTTTTGTTTTTGCAAGCTCTATTGCGTCATTAATAAGCTCTAGCCCAAGCCCTTTTGAGCGGTGGCATTCATCGATTAAAAGGGGGCCAAGCAAATAGACTAGATGTTCAGCATCTATGAGTAGTTCTGTTAAGCTAACCGTTCCCACAAGTTTATTATTATCAAAGACATTCATGCCAAGGGGCTTTTCAAAGCTTGCTTGCTCGCGCACACGGTAAGCCGTTCGTGCAAAGCGGCCAGGTCCAAGGTGCTTGTCAAAGAGCTCTTTCATTTCGCTTGTGATAGCGTCTATTGGTGTTTTGGTTAGTTTTGTCACAGCAGTTATCTTTAAATGAATAAGCCTATTTTTTATTGAGCTATTAGACTTATAAAAGTGAAGTTGTTCTTATTTCCATTCATTTGAGACGGCTTTGCCCTCAAATATTTCGTTTAAACGATTTATCACACCTATTACGGTTTGTTCTGGTAACGCATCTCTATAGAAAAATCCAATTTCTTTTATCTCAGCATTGGGTTTCGGAATTTCATCTTGTTTCCAATCCTGAACGATAAATACTCCAATGTGATCTCCTGGGAACGTTTCAAAATTTGTGAAGATGCCATGAAGTTTGGGTTTACCGGTAAGTTCTACTCTTGTTTCTTCGTAAAGTTCCCGCTCCATACTTTCTGACAATGCTTCATGCCATTCTACGCCGCCGCCCGGAAAATGCCACCCTGGCCTATAACCGTGGCGCACCAATAAAATACGAGATTTATGATCGATTACGACAGCTTGAGCTCCCATGGTTGTACCACGGGTTACTCGCCAGAAGGGGCGGAAAAATGCTGTGAGTAGTTTTGAGAACATGTTAGCTAATCGACCGTTCATTTATTTATCTTCTAATATAGGCGTAACCCTTTTATATATAGCATTACTTATATAAACAGGCATGTAAGGCTGGTAAAATCTATTTCAGAATGAAAGTCAATGTTTTGGCGGCTATTATTCGCTTACTTCCTTAATTTCTGTTTTTTATTTTAGTACATTTTTCAAATTTTTAGCATTTATCATTGGGACTAGCAGGGACTTTTTTCTTATGACGACACCGCCGGAGACAATTCTTGCTCATTTAACAGACATCCATTTTCCTCAGACGCCTTTGCCAACACTATCAGAGTTTTCGTTTAAGCGTTTTTTTGGACTTCTCA
Organism: Hyphomicrobiales bacterium; assembly: GCA_021775385.1. Taxonomy (GTDB): domain Bacteria; phylum Pseudomonadota; class Alphaproteobacteria; order Rhizobiales; family HXMU1428-3; genus HXMU1428-3. The sequence continues at coordinate 18,556 of JAJFHW010000109.1, forward strand.
ATTGGCACCTATCTCGGAAATCAATGCACTTAACAGAAACGCTTGCAGCAATTTCCAAAGATGTTTTGAGCCTACCTTTTCACCATCTCATTGTCTCTGGTGATTTGGTGAATTTATCATTACGAAACGAATATGAAGCTGCTCTTAAATGGATAGAGCAATTTGGTGCTTCTGGTGATATTTCTTTTGTGCCAGGTAACCATGATTATTATGGACCTAATCCACTACTCTACCCAAAGGAGGCCATGCGACCTTCGATAAATCAAGCTCCTGTTGGAATGAGTTTGCTTCCCTTCATGATTTCAGATGAAAAAGGTTTGAAATTGGGCGGTGCTACCGGACCAGACTTGCCCTTTGTGAGGGTGGTGAATGATGTGGCCCTGATTGGTTTGAACTCTGGTGTTCCTACACCATTGTTTAAAGCTTATGGCAAATTGAGTGAGACGAGCCTGGATGTTTTAAAACATATCTTAATAACTACTCAAAAAGCTAATCTTTATCGCTGTGTTATTTTACACCACCCGCCCCTTCCTGGCATCACCACTCTGTCACGCGGTCTACAGAATGATGATTTGTTGCAATCTCTTTTACAAGAGACTGGAGCAGAGCTCGTACTATATGGCCATAATCACAAGCAGCATCATGAGGTGCTTAGAACCAACACAGGTACATGCCACATTGTTGGCACTCCCAGCGCTTCAATTGGGCAAAACAATCGGTATGAGCTTGCTAGATTTAATCTCTTTTCTATTCGGCGTTCAGCTCACAGCTGGACAACGAAAATGCGGGGACGTGGCTTGTGTGAAAACCATGGGGACGTTGTGGACTTAGGAACGAGCGAGCTTGTTTAAGTCTCACAGATTATCATAAGTCCAAATAACATAAGCCTCGTTACCATAAGTCGAGATCGCATATATCTGGATTTCATAAGTTTAGCTCCTGAAAAACTGGTGAAAAAATGTCAATCTTTTCAAACTCTTTGTGTTCAGTGACATTTTGCGGTTGGAAACTAGACTTTCCTCGTGATATTTATACCTATATTTCAATGAGATGATTAGTAT
>JAJFHW010000110.1 GCA_021775385.1 Hyphomicrobiales bacterium
ATAATTTTGCCCCCATCATCACGGCCTCTTTATGAGATAAGTTTTTTTCGTGGATTGGTGTGGTACGAATTCCAGAAGTGAGGCCGCGGCGCTCTGCCACTGTTGCAAGACCGACACGAATTTGTTCAACACTTGCAGTTGCGATGTCATATGGAAGTGCGAAATGATCTATAATAATGGCGCTTCTTAGGCCTTCGGCTGAAAGCAGTCTTTGTGCTAATTTTCCATTTGGCGCTAAATTAAGAGCAAGCGCGGTTAAGTAACCGTCTCTCATTTCATGCCAAGCTAGTTTTGGTAATCTTGTTACCTCTAAAAACTGCATAATTCTCGTAGTGCTATTTTCTGTGCACATATAAGCGTTTGCGCGAACAGGGCGCATGAAGCCACAATCAACAAGGCTTACTATGATTTGACCTAAAACAGAGCGCCATTCTTTTGCGCTGACTTGATGCATCACAATTGGATGCAAGTCTTTGCGCAACTGGACTTCTGTTTCGCCCTCTTCAGCACCAAAAGCCAATCTTAAGAGCACAATATTTTCTAGAATGTGCGTATTTAGACGTGCTTCTAATGTTTGTGCATCCTGTAGCATAACTGCTCTTTGCTGCATAACCACTACTCTCTTTTAGTGCTCCTTCAGGTTGCCCACTAGCAACCGTCGCAAGCGCTCCTTCAAGTTGACTTTTTAGCGTGCCTTTAGGTTGCCCACTAGCAACCGGCACAAGCAACCGGGGATATTCTAAGCATTCGATCCTTATTGACGACGCATCCGGAGTGAAAATTGGCCTGATTGTTGTTGATCTTGAATTTCTACAAGATACGGATATCTGGCAATTTTCTGCGCCATTTTCAGACGAATCACCAAATATTGTACTGCTTTACAAAGAGCTTTTAAGCTTAAAGTTTGCTTCCTCCCCTGATCATTTCAGCACTTCCTTAACTATAAAAGCACACAAAATCAGATCAAACGCTCCAGAATGGCTAAAAGTCATATTTCCGTCCCTTTTTTTTACAAAAGTAGACGTGAAACATGAATTAGCACTGCGTATTTCACGATTAATCTCGGAGAGTTAGATTTTTCCCCTTTTAGTTTTCATTAACTATATTCACCAAAAGGTGTCTTGATTACTATCAACTTGGCGAGCAACTTGCTTTATTTAGAGATCTCAATCCACTATTTGGGTGAATATTTAAGGTTTCACCCGACTTTTAATCGTGAACTTGTTGTTAAGAATAAAGTTGTAATATACAGAAATGATAAAGTTTTATTCAATTTGTAGTAAGGAGGGTTTAGCGTAATGAGACCTGCTCTTATATCCTTACAAATGTTATTTGTATTGTTACTTTCTGGATGCTCGACTATTCCGCTGAATGAAGGCATTTTTAGTGCCACTGAAGCGAATTCTGAGCTCTATACACCAAAATCAGATGGTGTAGAAAAACTCTCAAAAAAAGAATTAGCTGCCGGAAAATTACCTGAGGGAACTTACGATAAAGCCCCTGTTGGCGCGTTTCAACATCGCGATTACAGGAAGGTGAAACTCAACCCAAACGAAGCGGTTAAACTTATCAATCAATACCGTAAGACCAAGGGTTTGAGCACCGTCACCATTGACCCAAAATTGAGCGAAACCGCCAAGAAACACTCATCTGACTTGGCCAAACATGATCGCATTTCTCATTATGGATCAGACGGATCTAACCCATGGGATCGCGTTGAGCGCTCTGGTTACAACCCGCAATTGGCCGCTGAGAATGTTGGCACCGGCCAACTCTCAATTAAAGTAGTGATGCAAGGGTGGAAAGACAGCCCGGGACATAATAAAAATCTTCTTTTACCTGATGCCAAAGATATCGGCATTGCTCTCGTTTATGATCCTAAATCAGAATATAAGACATTCTGGACGCTAATTTTGGGGGCCAAAATATAGCGTTTTATTTTCTCTCACGGTAGATTTGCGCTGAAGCGCAAAATACCTCCGCGGGGGCGGCGCAACGCGCCGGACGCCTCTGGAGTCATGTACGTGCTCTAAGTCGAGCACTCCCTTCTTCGTTTATCACTATTACTGTCTTTCTCATGACAGCAATGCTCTTTTTTCGAATGGAAGGAAGCAATTGTTACAAATGTATAGCTATAGTATTCATTTTGTATGACGACCACCCATACTATGCTTTCCTGGCGACCAATAAGTTCTATCCTCAATATTTTGGGGAGACTGCCGTATTTCGAGCCAATACTCTTCTCGAACATCTTCATCAATTTCAATTGTGGCCGGGTAGAGAGCATCATTTCCATCTTTCCGGCATCCTGAAATCCAGAAGGGACAACCATCTTCAATATCAAAATAATTTGCTTTGTGCCCTACACCTTTCAGTGATTGAAAATGCTTACCTTTGTACGTTAGCGTTTTCTGAGTTTTCGATAGTGTCACACGACCAATTCGACCTGGACCGGTGATGTCGTCTTTCTCTTCTATGTATACAATCTTAGTTTTTGTCATTTCACAACCCAATCAAAATTTCTCATTAATAATAACTTTAATTGCAAATCATCATACGTACTAGGGAGCTGTACTCCCTGTTTAGTAAGACCTATTTAATTAATTTACCTTACGCCTTGTTTGACTAAGTAAGCTTCCCATTTTTCTTTATTTTGCAATTGAGCCACATAGTGCTGACTATTGTTTTCATCCAGCCTCATCAAACGCCCTAAAATTTCATGGCGGCGTTCATAATCATGTTCTGTTAGACTGCTCAACTCACCTTTTAGCTTACTCACCTGGGCCTTATTGTTTTTGACCTGCCATTTAAGCAAGTCAGGGTCTTTTAAATGCCTGTATTTATTGATGAGCTCGCGCGCGCTGTCATGCTGACCTTTTTCATAAAAACTTTCGATGTATCTTAAGGCCTGCGGCTTGTCTTTTTTAAATTGCTCAGCATCAGGGGCAAAACAGCCTGCACAAAACAAGCAAAGTAATACGCATAGTCTTTTCAAAAAATTCATTGAAAGGCCTCCAGCTAGTAAAATAGAAATTAAACTAACTCGTATGCTTACCGCCCAAAGCGAAGATGTTTATTTTCAAGCGCACTTTAACAGTAATGAAGAAAAAGAGGGCTGCTAACGTCAGCGACAAAGCTGTGGCGCTGGCTGCGCCGATTAGTCCGTAATGTGGGATGAGGAGGAAGTTTAAGCCTAAGTTTATTAGCGCGGTTAAGAACAGCAAAGCGGCGCAGAGTTTTTGCTCTCCTAGCATATTCAACACATATTCTGCCGGTCCAAACATCGATTTGATGACCAAGCCAACGGCCAATATAAACATTACTGGATAGGCGTTTGTAAATTCTGGTCCGAATAACCACAGCAAGGGTTTGCCCATTGCCAATAGTAAGACCGCCGCTCCTAAGGATGGCCAGAAGGTCCATTTCACTGATTGACGGATAAAAGCAGCCAGGCGCTCTTTATCTCCTCTTGCTTCGTAAGCAGAGAACCGATTGGCCACGGCATTGGCCACTGCGAAATGAACGAAGGTTATTAGATTGATGGTTTTAAGGGCTGCGTAATATTGCGCGATGTCTTCAGGAGGATGATATTGCGAGAGCACCAAAACATCTGTGTTTTGCAAGAACAGCACAAAGCTTTCAACCAAGAGAATAGGAAAGGCTGTTATCAACCAAAATTTGGTTTCTTTCTGCTTTGCCCCCATTGGCACTTCTCTGCGAATGCGAGGATGAAGGAAGGCTATCTGTATAACAGATGTTAGCCAAGTTGCTCCAACTGCCACTGAAATTGCCGTGAGAGCCGTTAAAGGTAGTCCTGCTGCATAGGCTGCTGCCATGCCAAATAATATCAACATTGGACGCAAGAGAAAGGGCGGAATGAGCGCCATGTTCATCCAGCTATAGCCGCGGGCCATTGAATCGTGCAAATCTGTAATTGCATAAGCTGGCAGACATAAGAGCACAAGAATGGCCGGTAAAAAGACATAACTCTCAACATAGTCTTTTAATAAAAACAGTAATGCTAAGCTGATGCACATGAGCGCTGTTGAGACAAGCAAAGTTATAACGCGGCTTTGGAAGATAATACCACGCAGCTTATCCAGCTCATTTTTTTCAGTATATTCTGGAATGAACCGAATGACAGCTGTATTCAACCCAATGGTTGATAGACCACCCAACAACAGCAACCAAACCCAAACGTAGGCATAAATGCCATATTCATAACTGCCCATCCAGCG
>JAJFHW010000012.1 GCA_021775385.1 Hyphomicrobiales bacterium
AGGCTAGCTTTTCATAACCAGTTTTTTGGTTTTTTGTGTATTTTAAAACAAGTCTAGTAAGAATGGCTCTCTTTATTTCATTGTATTGAGGGTAGAATTTAAGAATGTTTTTTGAATCTGAGCTATCCCACCTTTTTAGAAGAGTTAAATCAGCAGGATAAAGAGTTTTTAATTCCTCTTCAGTTTTAGAAAATGTTGCACGAAAATCCTCTAAAGCTTTTTTCACATCCGATCGCACTTCTTCCCGCATTTGCCAATAGCGCTCATTGGTTACTTCACCAAAACTACATTGGTCTTGATCCCAGCGAGGCACTAGTGTTGGCCACAAGCCCCAGACAACAAAGGCGACTAAAAGCACTAAAGGTACATACCGCTTTTTAAACCATCTTCTTTTCGTGAGATTTTTCTCTAACATATCTCACTTCCCCTAAGTGGTAATTACCCAAACATCAAAACGTAAGCAATAAAAAAGCCGGGCATCTTTTTAAGATGACCCGGCTGTTTTTGCCGCATTTTTTCTAAAAGAAAAATTTTACGAGCGTGGAAGGCTAATTTCTTCTGCGCCGAATGCGTTGTGTAGCATTTGCAATTGTTTTGTTAGTGGGTTATCTGCCACTGATTTTGATTTTGGCTCTTCGTGGATCATGCGATCTAGAGAGTGGATGCGATCAAACAAGCGTTCTGCATTTTTAATCAATTGCTGTAGGCGGGCTGGTAGCTCGCTGAAGTTTTTGATGTGTGCAGCTCTTGTTGATGCCTGGATTTTAACTTTGTGTTTTTCAGCAGATGCTTGTTCTTCATTCATCTCGCCTTCGTTCACAGCACGCTGGATAAGCAACCATGAAGCCATTTGCATCAAACGAGTTGTTAGACGCATGCTTTCAGTTGCATATGAAAGGGAGGATGTTTGAGTTAGAGCTTTTGCTTCTCTGCGGCCATCTGTATCTAGATAGTTGGCGGTTTCTTCAACCAGAGACATGCCTTCTTTAAAAATCTCATTAAAACACTCAGAACTTACGAAACGTTCCCCGAAAGAAATGGTTTCGGACTCTTTTACATTACTATCAATTACGCGGGACATATTTACTCTTTCAAATTACAAATCAACTTACTGAAGCTAGCTAAGCTCAAATAGTGGAGCAAAAATAAGGCCAGTTTTCAGATTGCAATAACACTCTTATAATTATGAACGATTTTTTTCTCTTTGGCCAATAAAAAAGGAGCCGCCAATTAGGCGGCTCAGGAAGTTAACAGGGAGGCGTCACAGAGCAGCTAGTAAGCTCTGTTGTTCAGAATTAACTGAATATATTAAACATAACCCATATCAGTTAATTAAGTATTAATTAATAGATTTTGAGTGATTCTTATGAAGCATAAGGTAAGAAAATCTTTACTCTGATTACTGTAAACGGCTAGTTTACCCTTAACATTTACTTACTAACCATCTGTTTTGAATAGATTTTCAGCTTCGCTTGTTTGGGCTTTTTTTTCTTTGATCATGGCCTCAACTCTATTTTTCTCCTCATGCAGAGCTGAAACTCTTAAGGTTAATTCCTCTATTGAGAATTGTGTTAGATCCTCCCCAACTGTGATCTCTCCTGTTTGTTTTTTTCTTGGTTGAAACTCTTCTTCGTCCATAAGGTTATTCCTTAATTTACCTCTATTCCTAGTCTTCAAATTCGAGTACACAAGTCAGATTAATAAATTTGTGGATTAAAATGAAGCACTGCTTTTGGGCATCGTTTCATTTTGAACTAAGGAAAATCACTATGTCTTTGCCTGATACTATGCGCTGTGTCCCAACTTCAGAGATAAAAGGTGCCGCTGGTCTTCACGTTGTTACGGAAGCCTTACCAGACGTTGGCCCCAATGATGTTTTAATTAAAGTGCAAGCGGCTGGGATTAATCGTCCAGATATTTTACAGCGTGACGGGTTATACCCAGCGCCAAAAGGGCATTCTCATATTTTAGGGCTTGAAGTTGCGGGAGAGATTGTTGTTCTTGGCTCTGAAGTGACATCTCATAAACTCGGTGATCAGGTGACAGCACTAGTGAATGGTGGCGGATACGCAGAATATTGCGTGGCTGATAGTGGTTCAGCCTTACCAATTCCAACTGGTCTTACTCTAATTGAAGCTGCGGGCTTGCCTGAAACATTCTTTACGGTTTGGCATAATGTTTTCCAACGTGGTGACTTAAAAGCTGATGAGTGGTTCATGGTGCATGGGGGTACTAGCGGAATTGGAACAACTGCCATTCAAATGGCCAAAGCTTTTGGTGCCAAGGTGATCGCCACTTGCGGTACAGATGACAAATGCGCGGCTGTTCGTGAGCTTGGTGCAGATGTTGCGATTAATTATAAAACTCAAGATTTTGTTGAAGTGTCCAAAGAAGTAACAGCCAAGGCCGGTGTCAATGTTATACTTGATATGGTCGGCGGTTCTTATATTGAGAAGAATTATTCAGCTGCGAGTGTTGATGGGCGGATTGTTCAAATTGCTTTTCTTCAAGACTCTAAAGTTGAAATCAATTATATGCGTTTAATGATGAAGCGTTTGATACATACTGGCTCTACTTTGCGGGCACGTGACAATGAGACAAAGGCCGGTATCGCTTCTGAAGTGCACCAAAAAATCTGGCCTCTATTAGAAAATAAAAGCATCAAACCTGTTATTTCTAAATGTTTTGCTCTTGATGATATTCAGTCAGCTCACGAGTTTCTAGAAAGTGGCGCCCATGTTGGTAAAGTGATTCTCGATATGGAGCTTTAAACAGAGTGATCTTTTAAGGTTTTATAAATACAATAGGCCCTTGTTTTGCCGAATTAACATGTAAAATTACGTGAAATGAAACTGAAAAGTGAATTTATTACATTTATATTGATGCAGCGGCTTGACTAGATATGAAAAAGTCGGCAATTATGGCTCAATCGCACCTGTTTTTTGAATATGGTATGGAGCCATTTGCGAGTGCCTTTCTATTAAAAAGCCTTTTTTTACCACTCCGGGAAAGTGGGATCCTTTTGAAGGATTGAGGTCTTCTCTTAAAGATTTGTATCAGTTTATTGATTAAAATCTTTGGAGGGGTATTCGTACTATTGATATTTGAGCCCGATCGGTGATGCTTTCTCCCATCAACCTCATCACCACTTACAAGGGCGGAGATTTGTTTTATGTCTAAAACACCATTAATGCCAAAAGCAACAGCTGTTTGGCTTGTAGATAATACATCACTAACCTTTGAACAAATTGCAGAGTTTTGTGGCCTGCATGTTCTTGAAGTTAAAGGTATAGCTGATGGTGATGTTGCCCACGGAATTAAGGGAATGGACCCTATTTCTTCTGGCCAGTTGAGCCGCGAAGAGATAGCTAGAGCTCAAAAAGACAACAGTTACCATATTCAACTTCAAGAATCGAAAGTTGAAATTCCAGAAATTAAGAAAAAACGGGCTCCTCGTTATACTCCGGTTTCTCGTCGGCAAGATCGCCCTAACGCTATCTTGTGGCTTTTGAAGCGCCATCCTGAATTAAAGGATAGCCAATTAATGCGCCTAGTTGGAACAACTAAGCCAACAATTGAAGCCATCAGAGAGCGCACTCACTGGAACTCATCAAATTTACAACCGCTTGACCCGGTTACGCTAGGGCTTTGTAGTCAAACTGAGCTTGATGCAGCAGTTCAAAAAGCGGCACGCCGCCTCGCTCGTGAAGCTAAAGAGCAAGGCATTGAGTTGCCAGTAAAAACAGGCACTCTACTTCCAAGTGAAGAAACAATTGACCTTGGTGGTGAGGTTAGTAGCGTTACTGAAGCTCCTGAGGCTGAAGTTTCTATTGAGAGTGTGTTTGGTGAACAAACTAAAGATGACAAAGCTGATAGCGATAGTTAATCTTTTCTGACGCTTCAGATGCCCAATACGCATCCGGTTATTTTCTCTCACGGCTATTTC
>JAJFHW010000111.1 GCA_021775385.1 Hyphomicrobiales bacterium
CTTTAGAAACGAGATTACTGGGTTTTAAGATGAGTGGCCCTTTAAACGGGCCTCGTCCGTTGAGTGTAAAACCTCGGCTATTCACTGAGACACTGGCGGGTTGTCCTCCACCGGCTTTCCAGGTGATTTTTCCGGTGGCCTTGTCCACCACGGTATAGGCGCCTGTAGAGGTTAGCTTGGTGGAACGGTATTCGAGTTCTTGCATTCGGTTATCGCTGATACCGACTCGAATCTGGTCAGCATCAATGATCTGAAGTGTTCCTTTGAAAGGAAGCGTTCGTGCTGGGTGTTCTGGCTTAAGATCTTCTAGAGCTGGTGTTGAGTGGGTTATGGAGAGAGGGGAGAGCAAGGTGAGAGTGAGCATGAATAGTCCCAATCCTATCCAAGCTTTTTTAAATGCTTTTTTTAGTGTTTTTGGATCAACCTGTTGGGGATTTATACTCATCCGTGTTTGTTCTCTCTCGTTTGATTTAATTTATTTTAGCATTACTACTTTAGCATTAATGAAGAAGATCTTAGATTAGAAGGGATGTCTTTCCTTTGTTTCCATCTGTTTTCTTTATAATAGATTGTTAATAGGTATTATAGATCAGTAGGTCGTTCGCCATGAAACTCATCTCTAACCTCGCTCATATCGATAAACAGGCCATTGAGGGGCTTGGGATTCCCGGATTGCTTTTAATGGAAGAAGCGGGTCGTCAGGTGGCAGAGCGGGTGAAGAATCGCTTTGAAGCGTGTTTGCCGTTAATTCAAAAGGTTGTTATTCTCTGTGGGGCGGGGAATAACGGAGGTGATGGCTTTGTCTGTGCTCGAAAACTGACCCTGTTAAGTTCCAAGCTTACGGAAAGAGCCTCGATTACCGTGATTCATACGGCGTCTGCCGAAAAATATACGGGTGATGCTAAAATAAATTTGGATTTACTGGCTCATTATCCGGTGAGGGTGATTCACGCCTCAACAGATAATTTTGACCGAGTCAATGAGTGTCTTGCTTCTGCGGGTATTCTTGTCGATGCCCTTTTCGGGAGTGGGCTCTCTCGACCCATTGAGCCGGAGAGTTTAGAGGCTCGACTCATCAATGGGGTTTCCTCTCTTAACTCTGGGCCTTATGTTATTGCGGTGGATCTCCCGTCGGGGGTCTCTAGCGAGACGGGACAACTACTCGGAACTGCTCTTCAGGCTCATCAAACCGTAACCTTTGCAACGGGTAAGCCGGGGCTGTACCTTCCCCCCGGAAAATACAAGAGCGGACAGGTTGTGGTGGTGGATATTGGGATTCCTCAGTCTCTGATTGAAGGGGATCTCAGTGCATTTCGCTTAACCACTCAAGAGAGTGTTGCTCGATGCTTACCCAAACGAAAGCTGGATGCTCATAAGTACAGCGTGGGCTGTGTGATGGTTGTTGCTGGGAGTCAATCCATGCCGGGGGCTGCTCAGTTAACAGCCGAGGCGGCTTTATCGGCTGGGGCTGGTCTGGTGGTTTTAGCATCGCCGGAAAGTGTCTTTCAGCAACTTCAACTGAGGCCGGAAATTGTTCACCTCTCTCTGCCAGAAACGGCTGAAGGCTCGTTGAGTTCAGAATCTATTGATGTGGTGCTTCAAGGGATTGAAGACAAGAAATGTCGTGCCATTGCCATTGGCCCCGGGCTTGGGCAAGGCGAGGAAACGCAACAAGCGGTGAAAACGCTTTTAAATCGATTAAAACCATGGGCGCTTCCGGTGGTTATTGATGCCGATGGCCTGAATGCCTTGGTGTCTTTAGAAGAGGGCCAAATTTCTTCTCTATATAGCGGAAACCAAACGGTTTTAACGCCTCACGTGGGAGAAGGGGCTCGGCTGCTTAAATGTTCGGCTCAAAAGGTGGAGTCGAATCTTCTTGGCTCAGCCCATGAAATTCAAGCCCGATGGGGGTGTCATGTGGTTTTAAAATCGTCGGTTATGGTTACGGCTCGATGGGATGATGAGAAGACCCTGTGGCTAAACTCTACGGGAAATTCGGGCATGGCTACTGCCGGTAGTGGTGATGTATTAACTGGAATCATCGCTTCGCTTGCTGCTCAAGGTCAGCCTCCTGGAGAGGCAGCCGTTTGTGGCGCATATATTCATGGGCTTGCTGGCGATCTTGCTGCCGAGGCTTTAAGCTCTCAGGCGATGAAGGCCGGTGATATTACAGAGTCTCTGCCGAGCACCTTTCAAGCCCTGTTAAGTTTAGAATAGGAATTTTAAATCAATGAGCTTTATTCATATTAAGAAACAAACGGTCAAAGGGGCGGACGGGACTTCTCAAGAGGTTTTTGCCGTACAAGCTTTAGCCATTAACTCACCTCAGGGCAAAAAGCTCATTCCGAACCCGGCAGGGAGTGAAACCTGTGCTTTTAATTCGTTTGAAGAAGCCATTGAGTCGGTTCGCCATGCCGGATTTGATTATATTTTTGAAGGTAAGAAAACGTATCTAATGGATCGGGTTCATCGTCCGAAAAAGAGAATTCGTACCGGTTTAGATGCTTTTTCCGATGCGGTTCCCCTTTTATTGGAGCGACTTCAGGATAAGGAGCCTGCGGTGATTACCCACGCTATTTTTGCCTTGGGAGAATTAGAAGAGGAGAGCGCCCTTCTCCCGTTTATGGACGCTTTAGGCCATGAAGATTCTAATGTGCGGAAGGCGTTGGCTGAGGCCTTAGCTAAAATTGGCCGAAGTGCGCTTCCTCATCTAGTAACCGCTTATCAGGCGGCGAAACAGAACAAAGAGAAATATGCGTCTCATATTCGGCTGACGGTTATGGGAGCCTATCTCGAAATGACTCACACCCACCGAGAACTCTTAAGCTTAATTTTACCCCAAGCCGTCGAGGCTTTGGAAGATGAAAATTGGATGGTTCGTTCTCAAGCCGCTCTTGTTGTGGGTCGGGCGGCTCAATACTTTCGAGATGATCGTCTTCAAGAGCCGAATTAAGG
>JAJFHW010000112.1 GCA_021775385.1 Hyphomicrobiales bacterium
GCCGGGCTGCGCTGGCGCTATGCGCCGCCCCTCAGCCCGAAGTGGGCTGAGCTCCTTCTTCGTGAAGCTTGGTTTTGGTTTCTCTCACGACTATTGCTTTTTAGTGGCGCTTCAGGTTGCCCACTAGCAACCGCGCTATTAATAACACTTCAGGTTGCTCACCAATAACCGTGATGCGCCTGACAGTTCGCGCTATCGGCTACTGACGCCGAATAGGCGTCAGCCTTTCTTTGTATGGATAGAGAATTTTATCTTGAGAGGATTAATCTGGCGTGTTGGGCTGAGGCGTGGAATCTTTCTGCTGCGTCCGACAAGATTGTCATCATGCGCAGGCGAAGCATTAAATCGTCTGACATAGGTTCTTTGGCGCTCTCATCTTCAAAATTTACTTCTTCTTGATGCGGCAATGATTTGCTCAAACGCGTTACATGCTCGAGAACGACTTCCTTGCGACCTGTTCTTGAAAGATGATCTGTCATGGATTGCAGAATATTGATCACTTGTTCAGCTGGAAGTATCGATGGATTTAAAATGATTGCTTCAAAACTTTCAGCCAATGCCCGGCTGTTAATCAACGCATGAATCCATTGATGAGAGACAACTGATGGAGGCAATAGACGGCGCGCTAATGCAGCTGCATCCTGGATATAGCCTTCTCCTGACAATGCGAAAATTGTAAAGCTGATATTAAGACGCTGGGTAAAGGCCCAGTCACCCGTCTCGAGTATACAAGCCACCATGTCTGAGACTTGCTCATATTCCGAAAGACAAACAAGTTGCTGAGGCGTTAGGTAAGACAAGTTTGACACATATTGGCGCAAACCATCTGCAGCCCCTTCGATAATTCTAGAGCGATATTCTAGAAAAGGCTCTGAGACTGGTAGTCGGCTGGCAAGACACAATAAGTCTTCCATTTGGCCAAGGAACTCATCATTTTCACTATTAAATTTTTCATCTCTAATGGCACAGCCAAGACTTACAGAGAGATCATAGATTTCTGGTTTGAAATGAATTTGAATGGTTTCTAGTAAGGCTTGGTACACATGAGGTGCGCTATCAAAATCTGAAAAGAGGGTATAGAGGCCTGCGATTTGCGGCGTTGTGTCATCACCTTTTAACAAGGCTTCATATGCGATTAGTCTTGGTTGATCTGTCTCAATCTCAGGCAACAGAGCTGACGCTTGAACTCTGATATTGATGCCGATCTCATTAAGCACTTGGCCAAGTGATGCGCTTGTCTCACGAGCTAAACCGCTTAATTCATCAAAGAGGCTATCTTCTTCGAACAACTCATCATTATCTTCAAAATCGTCATATTCTGAAATTTCCATTTCAGGGGCGTAGATATTTTTCAAGCGACCAGCTAACAAACCGCGAACTTCCTGGCATGTGCTTTCTAACGTTGCTCCTAATGGAATGGCCGCAACAGGTTTTGAAAATGCACCGTTTGAAATTTCTCTATCATCAAAATATTGCAATGCACAAATAGGCTGTCGATGTTGGAAGCCATAAGAAAATGAGATTGTGTGCCTTAAAGCTGAAGGGAGTAATTTATAAACATAAGAAAGTGATGATAAGAACTCTTCAATTGAACTAAAACTTTCTGTACCAAACTGGCCAGGGTAACCTGAGGCAAGTGCTCCAAGAAGCAAACCAACACCTAAAGGCAACTCGCTTAAGCTTAAATCTTCAGCTTGGCTTGGTTCTAATTTGGTTTTATTAACGACTTTACAACCACTTAGGCCCGGCTGTAGATATTGTTCAGATTTAAAAGGTGCTTTTGATAAATTTAAAATTAGTTCTGGGGCATGTCGCTCCCATAGGCGGGCATTAATAACAAAGCTTGAAGCAAACAGGTTTTCCTGTTTGATCCGGTTTGTTGTATCGCCAACAATTTTTACCTGGCTTGCTGCTATCCAACAATGATTTGGGTTGGCGTTTGGCTCATAAAAGGGGCGCGTTGCTCTTACACATAGGCCGCCAACTTGAGGGCCGCCATTTTCTCTCGCACTTTTTGATAAAAGCGCACCAACGTCATGCGCTCCGACCATGCCATCCAATTCACAAAGAGGGCGCGCGTCTTCTGGGAATCCATTACTTACGTTTTGGCACGCCATTGTTTGATCAGGGTGAGGATTCCTCGTTTCTTGATCAAGCAAGGTCCCAATTGAAAAGACATGAGCGTCCACTGATGTGGGAAATTGAAGCAGCATATTTACTATCCGAAACTAAATAAAACCAATCTCAACATTGCCTGCGCGATATTAATATGGAGTTACCAAGTTCGTCAGATATAGTAAATTTTCTTATTTATTTGTTTTAAATTTCGTCTGAAATTAAAGGAAATTTAAGGCTATGGCTTTGACCGAAGTTTCCCATTTCTTCTTTTTGGCATGAATAATTTGTTTTCAATGTAGGTGATAATCTCTTGTGCGAGATCTTTATTGTTGACCTTTGCTATGCCTTTTAAGCCTGGCGATGAGTTCACCTCCAATAATAGTGGCCCCTTGTTCGAGCGCAAGATATCAACGCCTGCCAAGCTTAATCCAAAGGCTTTAGCCGCTTTTACAGCCATTTGTCGTTCTTCTTTAGTGATCTTTACTTTCTCAGCTGAACCACCCTGGTGGATATTCGCGCGAAATTCGCCAGGTTCAGCAGAGCGGCGCATTGTGGCGATGACTTTATTTCCTAAAACAAGGCAACGGATGTCCGATCCTTCTGATTCGCCAATAAACTCTTGTACCAAAAAATCTGCATCTATTCCTCTGAATGCATCAATTACAGATTCGGCCGCTTTTTTTGTTTCAGCAAGCACGACACCTTTCCCTTGTGAGCTTTTTAATAACTTAACAACAAGAGGTGCTCCATTTACTAGCTTGATCAAGTCTTCAGTATTTTTCGGTGAACTGGCAAAAGCTGTTATCGGCATTGGTAGACCATGTCGTGCCATGACCTGATGGGCTAGTAATTTATCTCTGGACCTGTAGATCGAATCTGCTGAATTGAGACAAAGCGCGCCTGTCATATCAAATTGTCTGACAATTGATGTGCCATATGAGGTTATTTGGGCGCCAATTCGAGGAATAATGGCATCAAACCTTGGTAGTTGTTGACCATTATAATGTAGCCCCGCCGTGAGTGAGTTGATATTCATATAACAAGACGTGGTTTGAATGGTTTCAATTACATGGTCTTTTTCTTCTGAGGCTCGAATGAATTGCTGATTAGAGTAATTATCTGGCTCCATTGTTAGAAGACCGATGCGAAGAGCGCGCGAAACAGGGCTTTGGGTCTTTACATTTTCATAAATATCGAAAGATAATTTTTCTAACAAATAGTCTTCACTTGGCTCCACACCAAGTTGAGCTGCATCCATGGCTTCACGGCCGATTAACATGCGATGCATTAAATTTTCACGATTTGTCAGCGATACTTCAATGGGCCAGTTTTCATCACCAATAGCTAAATCCGTTCGAATGATGGTGCGAAATTCACTTTCGCCATTGGAACTGGTGACATATCTACGATCTATTACGGGGGCTGTGCAATAGATCACCAAATCTTCATTGCCATCTATTGGCTTTACGCCAAACCGTACCTTTGGCCGATCGATCGGACCAAAAGTTTCAATATCTATGGCATGTAATGCAGACGTTTTTGCGCCTGTATCAATTTTTGCGTGAATGGCGTCTAAGCCTAAATTGGGAAGTTTTACCCACTCACGCCAGCCAACTGTGATTGAAGGTGTGGTTGTTTTTTCTGATTGGCTCTTCATATCCATGGCGTATGATCTTTTATTATGGCGCCGTTTAATATCTTATTTGGCGTTTTTGCCACCGCATCTATCAAACGCAGATTCATATTCCCAAACTTCTTTTTCAGATTTACAGGCTAGAACCACACTTTTAAAATCTGGGTGAGCTTCAAGATATAACAAAATCTCTTGCATTGCGATAAAAGCTGCTCTTTGAGCGGGAAAGCCGTTTTGACCTGTTGAAATACAAGGAAAAGCGATGGTTTTTATGTTAAACGATTTTCCAATATCAAAAGAATTTTTATAGCATTGCCTTAAATAAACATCTTCATCCGCTTCACCGCCCCCCCATGCAGGGCCAGCTGCATGGATAACGAAATTAGCAAGCAAGTCATACCCTCTTGTGATACGAGCTTCACCCACAGGGCAGGGAGCAACATGTTTGCATTCTTCGCTTAACTTCGGGCCTGCTAATGCATGAAGGGTCTGTTCTTCAGTCGTTGCCGGCATGAGTGTAGGGTGAGCCCCATTGACGATTGCATCAACACTAAGACTGGTTATGTCAATTTCTCTAATTTCTATTCTTGATGGCATAATTTTACCCTTTACCAGACGCGCCGTCCGCTTCTAGCTGAGAAATATATGATTCGAAGTTGCACTTCTATTAATTGCCGCGAAGTTTTTTAATGGCGTTTCATATGTCTACATAGCATATACACCTAATACTTGGCTTGTTATCCTAGATCTGCTATATGAAACAATATTACAATAGTTGGAAGCGCGACATGAAACAATCTCTATTTCCTCAGCACGACCATGATCACAGTGACTGCACATCGAATTTGATGAAATTTGCGGATCTTTATTGTCAGCAGGCAGGATTGAGACTTACAAAGTTGCGCCGTACCGTTTTAGAAAAAGTGGCTGCCAGTCACAAAGCTATTGGTGCCTATCAAATTCTTGATAATCTTGCTGCAGATGGGCAGAAACTTGCGCCTATTTCAGTATATAGAAGTTTGGATTTTCTCCAAGAAGCTGGGCTTATTCATCGATTAGAGAGTACAAATTCTTATTTTGCTTGCCAACGTAATTTTGATGATGATCTGACTAACAATAACCCAATTTCTTTGAACAAGTGCTCTGAAACGTCTCCGCTGGTGTTTTTAATTTGTGATAATTGCGGAGCTATTGGTGAAGTTGAAGGAGCTTCAATTGAACCTTTAATTGAAACAGTTGCGAATTCAGAAAAATTTAAAGTAAAGCATAGTCAGTTAGAAATTAAAGGCACATGCACGTCTTGCCAGGCTTCTTCTTAGGGCTAGCCCCGCTCTTAAGACAGGCACCAATCAAAATACATAAGCCTTAGTCAAAACAATTCATAAAGTGAGATGTTAAGTAATGAGTGAAATTATTGAAGAGCAAGCTGTGACGACTACAGATAAATCACAGACCTCTTCTCATTCCCCTTTATTGATTGAGGCTACCTCAATAGGTTTTAAAAGAGATGGACGCTGGATTTTACGGGGTATTGATTTTTCAATTTCGGCTGGAGAGATTGTTACTCTCATAGGCCCGAACGGTGGTGGCAAGACGACCTTTGCTCGTATTTGCCTCGGTGTATTTCAAGCTGATGAAGGACAATTAAAACGGGCAAACAATCTTTCTATTGGTTATGTTCCACAGCGTCTTAAGCTTGACCGTACGTTACCCCTTACTGTCCGCCGGTTTTTGACCGTTCGCCAGAAAGTCTCAAAAGAAGACTTGTTGAATGTTCTTGAAGAAGTTGGGTCTGCTCATCTCCTTAATACGCAGATGGCCTCTCTTTCCGGCGGTGAAATGCAACGGGTGCTGCTTGCTCGCGCCCTGGTGAACAAACCCCATTTATTGGTTTTGGATGAACCAGCACAGGGCGTGGATTTTGCCGGTGAAGCAGCGCTATATGATCTTATCTCAAATATCAGAACAAACTTTGGATGTGCTGTCCTGCTTATCTCTCACGACTTGCATATTGTGATGGGTTCAAGTGATCGCGTGCTTTGTTTAAATGGTCATGTTTGCTGTGCGGGGGTGCCGGAACAAATCAGCCATCATCCTGAATATGAACGGTTGTTTGGGCCCGAACGCGCGCAGACATATGGTATTTATGCGCATAGTCATGATCATAGTCACACGCTTTCAGGAGATATGGTTGGGCATGATTGCTCGAAGGATCATGATCACTCAGCACAAGATGAAGTGAATAACACTGCCTCACACAACAGGGATACCGATCAGTAAAATGGATGACTTTTTAATTCGCGCAGCACTTGGTGGCATTGGTATGGCCTTAATTGCCGCGCCGCTTGGGTGTTTTGTTGTCTGGCAACGTATGGCTTATTTTGGTGAGACCATTGCTCATTCAGGACTGCTTGGAGTGGCGTTTGGGTTGCTCGTGTCAATCAATCCAACGGTTGGTGTTTTTCTTGCTGCTGTGATGGTCACTTTTGGCTTGCGTGCCGTTGAGCGCACCACATATTTAGCTAAAGATACGGCCCTTGGTTTATTAGCGCATGTGGTATTGGCACTTGGACTTATTGTGACAAGCCAATTTCAATCTCTGCAAGTTGATTTGATGGGCATTTTATTTGGAGATATTCTTGCTATTTCAAACCTTGACCTATTTATGGTTGGGGGTGGAATTCTGGCCATTTGGGGGCTTGTTGCCTGGCTGTGGCAAGACCTCTTAGCACTCAGCATTGATCGTGAACTTGCCCTTGCTGAAGGGGTTCATGTTGGCCGGGTTGATTTTTTATTTTCCTTGGCGATTGCAGGGACAATCGCTCTTTCTATGAAGCTGGTTGGTTTAATGCTCGTCACAGCGATGCTGATTATTCCAGCGGCCGCTGCGATGGGAGTGTCTCGAACACCGGAGCAAATGGTTGTTTATACAGGTTTTATTTCTTGCCTTTCGGTCATTTGTGGTTTGTTAGCCTCACTTTATATTGACATCCCAACGGGTCCAGCGATTGTAGTTTCAATGGCGTTCTTCTTTTTGTTAACCAGTTTTGTTAAACGATAAAGTACTAAAGGCTTAGGCTCTTTGGAATTCAATAAAGGTACCCTAGGGAATTGAATAAAGGTAACCCGCTATTTAATGTTCAAGCGCTATTAAATCTGGTATTAACGGGCTAGAGCGTGTCACATTTTATTGAATTCAAAGTCACGCTTTATCTTTTTGTTTTGGCGTGTCTCTTTTAACAAAACCGGAATCCTCTTTTGTGCGACACGCTCTAGATTTTAAGTGAAAGGTTTCCTTTGTGACACTCGTACCTCGGCATCAAACAACTTCTGTGACTGTTGGATCTGTTATCATTGGCGGCGATGCACCTGTCGTTGTTCAATCCATGACCAACACAGACACGGCTGATATTGAAAAGACCACTGAACAAGTCGCCGCTCTAGCACGCGCTGGTTCTGAATTGGTACGCATTACTGTCGATCGGGAAGAGGCTGCAAAAGCTGTGCCCTATATTCGCGATAATTTGGCGAAGATGAATATTGATGTGCCCCTTGTTGGAGACTTCCATTATATCGGGCATACGCTTCTCAATAATCACCCTGCAATGGCTGAGGCCCTTGCTAAATATCGGATTAATCCGGGCAATGTTGGTTTTAAGAAAAAACGAGACACGCAATTTTCTCAAATGATTGAAACAGCTTTGAAATTCGATAAGCCTGTTCGTATTGG
The DNA here is from genome assembly GCA_021775385.1 of Hyphomicrobiales bacterium. GTDB lineage: Bacteria > Pseudomonadota > Alphaproteobacteria > Rhizobiales > HXMU1428-3 > HXMU1428-3. The sequence continues at coordinate 7,482 of JAJFHW010000112.1, forward strand.
AGTGAACTGGGGCTCACTTGACCAAGACTTACTCACTGGATTGATGGATGAGAATGCCAAACTCGACAAGCCAAAAGACGCGCGCGATGTAATGCATGAAGCCATTGTACAGTCTGCTCTCTTGAGTACTGAGCGAGCCAATGAACTTGGCATGGGGAATGAAAAAATTATCCTCTCAGCCAAGGTAAGTGCGGTGCAAGACCTTATTGCCGTTTATCGTTTGCTTGCTAGCCGCTCTAATAATGCGTTGCATTTGGGACTAACTGAGGCTGGCATGGGCTCGAAGGGAATTGTGGCGTCTACTGCTGGTCTGGCTATTCTTTTACAGGAAGGCTTTGGTGACACAATCCGCATTTCACTCACGCCAGAACCTGGCGGAGACCGGACAAAAGAAGTGCAAGTGGGGCAAGAGATTTTACAATCGATGGGCCTGCGCGCTTTTATGCCTGTGGTAACCGCATGCCCTGGGTGCGGACGGACAACCAGCACAGTTTTTCAGGAACTGGCACAAGATATTCAAAATCATATTAATGCCAGCATGCCGAGCTGGAAGACAAAATATCCCGGTGTTGAAACCCTCAACTTTGCAGTGATGGGCTGTATTGTTAATGGTCCTGGCGAATCTAAACATGCTGATGTTGGCATTAGCCTACCCGGTACAGGTGAAACACCTGCAGCCCCTGTATTCATTGATGGGAAAAAAGCAATGACGTTACGGGGCGAGCGGATAGTAGAAGAGTTTCAAGAAATTGTTCAGGATTATATTGAAAACCGATTTGGGGATGGGGCGTAGAGTTTTTTGCGATCAGCTTATCTGTGCTCGCTTACGCTCCGCTCAGGCTGA